>NZ_JANSHW010000189.1:0-8043 GCF_047461815.1 Synechococcus sp. R6-10 | reverse complement strand
GTGTCCAAAATCTGATACTGCCGCAGGGCAGCCAGCCGTTGCTCCTCATTGGGGGGGAGGGGGGCCTTAGGCATAGGTCAAACTAAGCGGAGAGGAAGGGTTCCGATCCACCGATCTCGGAGGTCGATAGTCTCAAGGTAAAAGAGGTAACCCCAGCATAACTTCCAAGCCTCTCCACCGGAAGCTACAGGGATCCGATCCCCAAGCTTGCTTCCTGTTGGATTAGTTTGCTACATTTTCACCACGCCTGCGTCAGCTACTCTAGCTCCTGCAAATTAAGAAAGCTTCGAGTTGAAATTTCTCAACGGAAGACTTACTATGGAGTGACGAGCTTTGTAAAGGGGGAATACTCTCAGTCATGCAAAAACTCCAAGACAGTTTGGTAAAAGCTCTGAGCATCGATGGAGCACTGGGGGTAGCGCTGGGGGATTGGAAAACTGGGATGTGCTTGGGATATAAGGGCACCAACAGCCCCGCCTTCCCAGAAGCTAACTTGGAGCTGGCAATCGCCGGAAACACAGAAGTGATTCGCGCTAAGATGCGAGTCGCGGAGTCACTTAAGTTCACCGACAGAATTGAAGAGATTTTAATCATCCTGGAAACTCAGTACCATCTAATGCGTATGCTTAAAACCATAAACGGCCTATTTTTCTACCTAGCCTTAGACCGAGAAAAAGGGAACTTAGCTCTTGCCCGCATTAAACTCAGTCAAATTGAGAGCGAATTGACCCTCTGAGGGCAACTTGAAAGAGATGAAGCATCACGGCGAGCAGGGAGTCTAATTTGGCCGTGGAGCTACACCCCCAATACTTATCCTTGGCCGACAGGGCATGTCGGCATAGCTTAACCTAAGTGTTGAAGGAAAGAGAGTGCGGAACCGGGGACTTGAACCCCGATGGCATTGCTGCCACTAGAACCTGAATCTAGCGCGTCTACCATTCCGCCAGTTCCGCGGTGATCTACAAGTGTGCCCAAAGCAGGGGATCCCTGTCAAGGCTGGCAAAAGGGATCCCTTGCCGGCGGCTCTATCTGTGCTAAGCTCTGCTGCGCACAAGATTAAAGCCGATAACGCTGACCTTGGCCGACTTTACCTTCACCTGCGAGGGCACCTGCCCCCATACCCAAGCGCGGGCGGGATACTTCGTCACCCCCCACGGTGGGATCCCAACCCCTTGCTTTATGCCGGTGGGAACTTTGGCCAACGTGAAAACCCTCACCCCCGCCCAGCTCAAGGAAACGGGCGCCCATATTATTCTCAGCAACACCTATCACCTGCACCTACAGCCCGGCGAGGACATCATTCAAGCAGCAGGGGGGCTGCACCGCTTTATGGGCTGGTCGGGCCCCATCCTCACCGATTCAGGCGGCTTTCAGGTCTTCAGCCTCAGCGCCATTCGCCAAATCAACGAGGAGGGAGTGACGTTCCGCTCTCCTCTCGATGGCCGCATCATTCACTTCACCCCAGAGCTATCCATCCAGATTCAAAATGCCTTGGGTGCCGATGTGATCATGGCCTTCGACGAGTGCCCGCCCTACCCTGCCAGCCCTGAGGAAGTGGAAGCAGCGGTGCGGCGAACCACCCAATGGCTGAAGCGCTGCGTGGAAGCCCATCGTCGCTCAGATCAGGCTTTGTTTGGCATTGTGCAGGGGGGAGTTTACCCGGAGCTGCGCCGGCGGGCGGTGGAAGAGGTCTGTCGGTTGGATCTGCCGGGCTATGCCATTGGCGGGGTGAGTGTGGGGGAGCCGGTCGAGTTTATGCACGCCGTTGTGCGGCAAACAGCCCCTCTACTGCCGGCAGATCGCCCCCGTTATCTCATGGGGGTGGGCACCTATGCAGAGATGCGGGCCGCCGTGGCCGCCGGAGTGGATTTGTTTGACTGCGTGATCCCCACCCGCTATGCCCGCCATGGCACGGTGATCAGCCGGGGCAAACGCTGGAACATCAAAAATGCCGAGCACCGCCGCAGCCTGGATCCCATCGATCCCGACTGTCCCTGCTACACCTGCCGCCACTTCAGCCGAGCCTACTTGTGCCACCTCATCCGCGCGCAAGAGATCCTGGGCTATACCCTGCTTTCTATCCACAACATCACGGAGCTGATGCGCTACACCCAAAAGATGCGCCAGGCCATCTTGGAAGGCCAATTTCATGAGCACTGGGATCCCTGGAGCTAAGCCGGTCAGGAGATTTCTCTGGAAATATCCGATCCATCCTAGTTCACTAGACACTCCAATATCCCGTGTATATACCTAAATTATCCCATGTAGCCGCAGGAAGGAGTCAGATCATGGCTATCCGAACCCTCAGCAGCGTGATTGAACAGCACATCGCCGGCCTTCCGGGCTTGATTGCTGTTTTGATAGGGCGGGCCACTGATGGTGCTACAGTAGCCAAAGTAACCTACGTCAGCGATTCCCAAGAGGAGCAAGCCCTAGAACGTTTGGGCACCTACGCCGGCGACCTGTTGCAGGCCAATAGCCGCCTTTGTCAAACCGTCAGCCCCGACCAAGAGGCGGACTACCTCTTGGCAGGTACTCCGGCGCTGCGGGTTGTCATCAAAGCGTTTCCCAAAAGCCCCTACTTTGTTTGGAGAGCCGGTTATCTTCCACTGCCATCACTACAACCTATTCCTGCAGCAGACTATTGAAGATCCCGACTGGATCGATGGAGTAGGGATCCTGCGCACGGCAGCCCAGGAGATCTTTTACAGTCTTCTGTACGGAGCTTTCAAGGCTCTTGGCATTCAGGAGACCCAAGAGCGCCTGGCAGTGGCAGCTCAGATCTTCAGTTTTTTAGGATTTGGGCGGCTGGCGTTTGAGGTGACACCTTCAGGCGGGGAAGTGCAGCTTACCCATTCTCACTATGCAGAAGGTTGGCTGAGCAAGTACGGGGATCAAGTCAACCGCACACGTCCCATTGGCCACTTGGCGGTGGGCTATGTGGCAGCAGCTCTGGATGCCACTTTTGGCGAGCTGGGAAGCTACGGGGCAGAAGAAACGGAGTGCATGGCCGTTACCCGTAAGGATCACTGTGTAATCCAGGTTATTCGGCTGCCGCGGCCCCAGTTGTTGACTCCCAGTCCAGGGATGGGCAAGTTGATCGAGCAGCCGCTCCAGTTCCCCCGGCCCACAACAGCAGTGGACTACGATGCGGTCAACGAAGCTCTGTGGGGCTTGCCTTTGGCCGGAGATGAGCGGGGGCAAATTCGCGCGTTTAACGTGTTGCTAACGCGCATGCCTGCCAACTACTACAACCGCATTCAGTATCGCTTTTTACAGGAGCTGAAGGCGGTGCAGGCTGAGCTGATGGGGGTGGGGGAAGCTCTTATCCGCGAGTCGGGGCATGTTTGTGTCTTCTACACCTTCGGCAACATCATGGAATCGGTGGAGTGGGAAACCCTGGTGGGGCCGATGCTGGAGAAGGACATGGACTGGATCCACGGCGGCTATGCGGTGGCCAGCAGCCTGGGGTGGGGTCGCTGGCAGGCTTTGGAGGTGGTGAGTGGCCAGTCTTGCCGGGTGGCCATTGATGGCAACTACGAAGCCAACTACTTTTTGGCTTCCTACCCACGGGCAGAAGATCCCGCCTGCTATTTTGCTCAAGGGGCGGTGCCGGCGATGATGAATCTGGTCTACAACGGCAACATCCAGCAGAAGCCGGTTTTGGATCAAGTCTTCTACAACCGCCTCTTCCAGCGGGGTGGGCTCTTCCACGGCCAGGAGACCAAGGCCAGAGAGAAGGGGGATCCCTGGTGCGAGTTCTACGCCGCTCGCGTCAGCGGGACGGAGTCCTTGCGGATGTAGGGATCCATGCAGGTGCGTATCCTCAGGCGGCGGGAGTGTGGAGCGGGGTGGGCCACTGACCTGCTGCTGCCGCGCTGCCTTGCCTGGTCGGAGGTAGAGGCTCTGGCCCAGGAATGGAGGGCTGCCTGTCGCTGTTTTCAAGGGCAACTGGTGTGGCTGGATCTGCCCTCAGGCCGGATTACGGCTTCGTTGCGGGTGCCCCGCCTAACGTTGCGACTCCACGATGCCAACGCTGAGGCGCAGATCTTAAATCGTTTGCAGCAGTTGGCCAAGTCTTCTGGTTCCCAGACAGAGGGAAGTTAAGGGCAAAACGAGAAGTTTAGCTTGGCACCGACATTTTGCGGCAGACTATCGACCAATGCAGGATCGACTTTCCAGGAGTGACATGCGCCCACCAAGTTCGAGCCTGCTGAGGAACTGGGAGCCGCGTTCATACTCGCTCATAGTCATAATGTATGCAGCATGCATGCAGCTCGGTACCTACCTTGCCATAGCAAAGAGAGCGCTCCATTCTTGGTTGGGCACACCCGGCTTGGCGATGATCTCAAGGATGCGATTTTGGGCGGCGGGCTGGAATAAACTTTCGACGGCCACTTGGGCTACTTTCGTGCGGGGGATGCTGCCGTCAAAGAGGGTATCCGCCTTGGATAGGACAATGCCATCGTCGTTGTCTTGGTTTTTTAGGCCCCCCGGTCGAACGATGGTGTAGGTGAGGCCGCTTTTTTGCAGGTATTCTTCTGCGCGTTTTTTCCACACCAGGATCAGCCAAAACAAGTTGAGGGGATGGAACAGCTGGGAAACACACAGGGAAGAGATTAAAACAAAGTGTTGGATCCCTTTGGCTTTGGCCACATCGACCAGGTTCTTGGTGCCTTCATAATCCACTCGGTAGGGCTGAAAGGGATCCCAACTGGGCCTGGCCCCGGTGGCACAGAGCACCACCGTGCATCCTTCCATGCCTGTCTCCAGCGTGGCCGGATCCAGCACATCCCCCACCACCACTTCCGCTTCGCGGGGCAGAACCCGTGCGGCCAGCTCGCGGCTGCGCACCAGCGCCCGTACCGGGATGTCGCGGCCCACCAACTCTTTGACAATGCGGCGTCCGGTTTCTCCTGTAGCCCCTGCAACAAAAGCCTGCATAAGTTTCTCCTGCAAAGCTGCTTATACCCGGCGTAGCTATTCGAGGATTTGCGGTGGCCCCATCTGCCATTATCTTCCCAAAATCGGCCTCAGGTTCCATCCTTTCCATGACAGGATGGTAGGGATCCCGCCCCCCGGTGCATCAGATGGTTGCCCAAGCTGCTCCTACTGCCTACGAGGCCCAAACCCAAGCTCTTGCCCAATCTCTGTTCGCCTCTCTTTCGGGAGAGAAGAGATCCCTGCTGGCCCAGTGGCGGGATCAACTGCGCTGGGAGGACAAGCTGCTGGCCTGGGCGATGGAGAACCCCCACCTGCGCACCCAGTTGTTCCGCTTGATCGATGTCTTGCCCAGCCTGAAAAGCAAGGCTGAGGTGGCCCGCCATTTGCAGGAGTATCTCTTGGATCCGGCAGTAGAGTTGCCGGGGATGCTGAAGAGCCTGCTCAACTTCGCAGACCCCGACTCCCTGCCAGGACAGTTGGCTGCCAGCACTCTCACCGCTGCTGTGGAAGCTCTGGCCCGCCGCTACATTGCCGGAGAAACTCTACAGCAAGTCAGCAAAACTCTGGAAGCTTTGCACCGGCAGGGTATGGCTTTCACGCTGGATTTGCTGGGGGAAGCCGTCATCACCGAAGCGGAAGCCCAATCCTATCTGGATCGCTATCTGCAGGTGATGGAGCATTTGGCAAAGATGGTCAAAACCTGGCCACAACCGCAGCCGGTGCCGCAAGTGTCGGTAAAGCTGACAGCCTTCTATTCCCAGTTCGATCCCATCGATCCCCTGGGGGCCAAAACCAGAGTGGGGGAACGGATTCGCGTCCTGTTGCGCCGGGCAGAAGCTCTGGGAGTCGGGATCCATTTCGACATGGAGCAGTACCGCTACAAATCCCTCACCCTGGCCATTTTGCAGGAGCTGCTGCTGGAGCCGGAGTTCCGAGGCCGCACCGACGTTGGCCTGACGCTGCAGGCCTACCTGCGGGATAGCTACACCGATCTGCAAAACCTGATCGCCTGGGCCAAAGAGCGGGGATCCCCGGTGACGGTGCGCTTGGTCAAGGGGGCCTACTGGGATCAAGAGACCATCCTGGCGGCGCAAAAGCACTGGCCACAGCCGGTTTACAACAGCAAGTCTGCTACCGACGCCAACTTCGAGCGCATGACCCAGCTTTTGTTGGAGCACCACACCCATCTCCACGCCGCCATCGCCAGCCACAATGTGCGCTCTCAGGCCAAAGCCATTGCCATCGCCCAAGCGCTGGAGGTGCCCCAGTCTGCTTTTGAACTGCAGGTGCTCTATGGCATGGCCGATCCCCTGGCCAAGGCCTTGGTGCAGAAGGGACAGCGGGTGCGGGTGTACTGCCCCTACGGGGAGCTGCTGCCGGGTATGGCCTACCTGATCCGGCGTTTGCTGGAAAACACCGCCAACACCTCTTTCCTGCGGCAAAGCGTTCAGGGCTACAATCCCGAGCAGCTGTTGGCCCCGCCGGTCTTGGACGAGGGATCCGTTTTCCAGGCTCCTTCTCTCTCGTTTGCCGCCGCTCCCGATACGGATTTCAGCCAGCCCCAGCAGCGGGATCCCTTTTTTCAGGCATTGGACGAGATCCGGCCTCAACTGGGTCAGAGGGTTCAGCCCTGGATTGCCGGAGAATATCGCCCCACTCGACAAGCGATGCTCTCCCTCAACCCTGCGGATCCTGAACAGGTGGTGGCGGAAATTGGGTTGACCGAGCCGGAACAGGTGGAGCAAGCCTTGGCAGCGGCCCAAGCCAGCTTCCCCAGCTGGAGGCGCACCCCCGTTGCCGTGAGGGCGGGGATCCTGCGGCGGGTGGCGGAGCAAATCGAAGCCCAGCGGGCGGAGCTGGCTGCCTGGATGGTGCTGGAGGTGGGCAAGCCCATTGCCCAGGCCGATGGGGAAGTTTCCGAGGCCATCGATTTTTGCCGCTACTACGCCCAACAGATGGAGGCTCTGGAGCGGGGACGGGAGTGCAACCTGCCCGGCGAAACCAACCATTACCACTACCAGCCCCGCGGTGTGGCGGTGGTGATCGCCCCCTGGAACTTCCCCCTCTCCATCCCCTGTGGCATGACAGCGGCGGCTTTGGTGGCCGGAAACTGCGTGCTCCTCAAACCGGCGGAGCAATCTTCGCTGATCGCCGCCAAACTGGCGGAGTTTATCCTCAAGGCCCTTGCCGAAGCTGGGATCCCGGAGGGTGTTTTTCAATTCCTGCCGGGGGTGGGCGAAGCCATCGGCCCCCTGTTGGTTCAAGACCGGCGGGTGCACCTGATTGCCTTCACCGGATCCCAGGCGGTGGGCTGCCAAATCCTCGCCCAAGCCGCGCAACTGCAGCCGGGCCAGCACCACATCAAGCGGGTCATTGCCGAGATGGGGGGCAAAAACGCCATCCTCATCGACGAAAGCGCCGACCTGGATCAGGCGGTCAAAGGAGTGGTCAACTCCGCCTTTGGCTACAGTGGCCAGAAATGCTCCGCCTGCTCGCGGGCGATCGTTTTGCAGTCCATTCACGACCTGTTCTTGGGGCGGCTCATCGAGGCGGTGCGCTCTTTAAATGTGGGGGATCCAGCCCACCCCAGCACCCAAGTTGGCCCGGTCATCGATGCAGAGGCCCAAGCTCGCCTGCAACAGGCCATTCAATCGGCTAAGGCTGATGCCCGCCTCGACCTCAGCCTGCCCGTGCCGGAAAAAGGCTACTTCGTCGGCCCCACTGTGTTCAGCCAGGTGGATCCCCAGTCAGAGCTGGCGCAGCGGGAGCTGTTTGGCCCGGTTTTGGCGGTGATCTCAGCGCCGGACTTTTCTTCTGCTCTGCAGATGGCCAATGCCACCCCCTACGCCCTCACCGGCGGTCTCTACAGCCGCACCCCTTCCCACATTCAACAGGCTCGCCAGGACTTTGCCGTCGGCAACCTCTACATCAACCGCGAGATCACCGGGGCGTTGGTGGAGCGGCAGCCCTTCGGCGGCTTCAAGCTCTCCGGCGTGGGATCCAAAGCCGGCGGCCCCGACTACCTGCTGCAATTTTTAGAGCCGCGCACCGTAACCGAAAACACGCAACGGCAGGGCTTTGCTCCCATCGAGGGATCCT
>NZ_JANSHW010000188.1:0-2637 GCF_047461815.1 Synechococcus sp. R6-10 | reverse complement strand
TCCTTGGCAAGATAAAGTGGCACTGGTGCTTTGGGGTGGGGGCTTGCTCTGGGGCTGGCTACCGGCGGCCTATGGCGCTGACAATCTTCTCAAGGCGCTCCTCAGTTTGGGCGTTGGGATCCCCCTAGGCTGGTTTTGGGAGCGGATCCCTTTGAAGGGAGGGTCGGTGAACGAAGGGCTGGAAGCAGTGGTGGGCGGCTTGAGCATAGTGTTGGTGCTGGTTTGGGCTCTGTTAGCTGTGGGGAACTATGGGACGCTACCCTGAGTTGGGTCTATTGGAGATCGGCCTGCGCCTCTTGATTTGGTTTCTGCTGACGGGCAATCTGAGCTGGGACAATGTGGCCATCGGGGTGGCGGCAACGTTGCTGCTGCCGCGCCAGGCTTCCGCACCGGTGCAATGGCGGGATTGGGGGCGAGTGCTCCAGGAAATTCTTCTCGCCATCCCAAGAGCCTACTGGGAAGCCTTCGAGATGATCCTCAAGCCCCACACTGTTGAGGAAGTTGTATACAAACAAACCCTGCCCAACCGTTCAGCAGGGCTGGTGTTTCTGGATATCTTTTTAATTACCTTCACGCCCAAAACCATCGTGCTCAATTGCAATGCCCAAGGCACTTATGAAGTCCATGTGCTCAAGCCGCGGGAGGACGTGTGAACCTACTGCTGTTTCTCCTGACCCTAACGCTGTGCTTGCCCCTGTATGCCGCTTGGCTGAAGGAAGATATTTGGCAGACGATGCTCGCCTTTGCCAGCTTGGCCACAAAGACGGCCATCCTGATTTTGGTGGTGTCGGTGGTGCGGGATGATTGGATGATCGGGATTGTGGGGGTTTTGATTTTGTCGGTGGGCAATGCGGCCTTAATGCTCTTGGCTCATGTACTGAAACGGCTGGAAATGCTTTAGAAAGGCCCTGGGGGTAGGTATGGAAGTCTGGGTGGAAGGTCTGAGCTATCTGTTGTTTGGGATTGGTGTGCTGTTTTGGTTGTGGGGAACGGCGCCGCTCCTTGGGGATCGCTCGATTTTATTTAAGCTGCACGGCCTTTCGGTGTCGGACACCCTGGGCTCTATGAGCATCATGCTGGGGCTGCTGTTGCGGATCCCACGGGAATGGCCCCTGTTGGTGTTGGCACTGATCTCCCTGGCTATTTGGAATACCATTCTGGGCTATGTGCTGGCGTTTTGCTCGCAGCGCAAGTCCCTATAGGAGGGCAGGATGGAAGAGACCCTGTTGCTGGTGATGGCGTTACTCCTGCCCCTGACGGCAAGCTTGGTGGTGACTCAGACCAATCCCTACCACGCCCTGGTGATGCGAGGGATCCTGGGGACGATTGCCGCCCTGATCTATGCGCTGTTTGGGGCGGCGGATGTGGCCCTGACCGAGGCACTGGTGGGCACCATGCTTTCTATTACCCTCTACGCCATTGCGGTGCGCTCTTCGCTGAGCATGCGCCTGGGCGTTCTCGAAGGCAGCCCTGTGCTGGAGGCCAGTACCTCAGCAGCACGGCAGTTGTTACAGCAGATGCGCCAAGGGCTACAGCGGTACCACATGCGCTTGGAGTTGACCGCCTATGGGAGTTCAGAGGCGTTGGTGGCTGCTCTTCGCAGCCGGGAGGTACACACCATTGCCCTTGAGCCCGCCGGAGAAGCAGCAGAGTATCGCCTGGTTACACGCGTGCCCCGCCTGCAGGCCATTTTGGCGCAGCAAGCTCTGGCCACTGAGGTGATGGCAACATGAAGTGGGTGTACGGGATAGCGGTGCTGCTGGCAGCCCTACAGCTCATCGTGGGCGAGGTGGGATCCGTGTCCCCCAATCCCACAGCGGGCGTGGCCTTAGTCGAGGCGGTGGAGATTCTGGCCACCGAAAGCGGTGTGCCCAACGCGGTGACGGGTCTTATTCTGCGCAACCGCCTCTACGATACGGTCTTTGAAGTAGTGGTGTTTTCCACGGCAATTTTGGGCGCCCAATACCTGCTGGCGGATGAGCAGCCGACGGCCAATGTAGCTCAATTTACCGATATTCCCTCGATTGTGTTGGCGCGAGTGGGGGCCACCATTTCGGCTTTGATTGCGGTGGAGCTGGCCATTCGAGGGCACCTGACGCCGGGCGGAGGCTTTGCTGCCGGGGTGGCGGGGGGGACGGCCATTGGCTTGGTGGCGATCACCGCCTCTTCCACCTGGATGGAGGCCATCTACAAACGGTGGCGGGCTGCGATGTGGGAGAAGCTGTCGGTGGTGACGTTTATCGGGGTGGCCGTGGTGGCTCTGGCCGGCTGGGAATTGCCCAGAGGGGAGTTGGGAGCTCTGTTTAGCGGCGGCTGGATCCCGATTCTCAATATTCTGGTGGCGATCAAAGTGGCGCTGGGATCCTGGGCGGCAGTTTTGATCTTTATTCGCTACCGCGGCTTGTTATGAGGGTCTAAATGGGTTAATGAGAGGTACCCCTGTCCCGGCAAAATCACGGACATTGCGAGTAACCAGGGTAAGTCCGTAAACCAAGGCTGTAGCAGCCAGTTGTTTGTCAATCGCATTTTGAGAGTAAACTACCCGACACCCGCGCTACGCGCAGAGTGCGGGCTTTATCCCAATCCCTAGCGGCCCCAGAGGACAGCTAAGTTTCGGAATTTCAGGCGAGTTTACAG
>NZ_JANSHW010000187.1:0-6525 GCF_047461815.1 Synechococcus sp. R6-10 | reverse complement strand
CTAGAGGCCCGTGGTTGGCTTGCCAACTGCAGGGCTACCGAAAGCCCGCCCCGTACTGCGAAGCAGTCAGGGTCGGGTAGTTTACTCGGCTCTTTGCCCCCATTGGCCTGGAGATCCACGCCGAAACCCCCGCCGAGATTGCCATCAGCATCACCGCCCAGCTCATCCAGGTGCGACGGGGATCCCCGAAGAGAATGCCCGGCGAAACCCAAGGTGTAGGCTTGCCGGTTAGCCGGAGGACAAGCTAGGCTAGAAAAGCGCCGCGGGGTAGAGCAGCCTGGTAGCTCGTCGGGCTCATAACCCGAAGGTCACTGGTTCAAATCCAGTCCCCGCTATACCTAGGAGACGGTTGGTTAAAGCAGTGTCCGCACATCCACCACCTTGCCGCTGACTGCCGCTGCGGCCACCATAGCCGGGCTCATGAGCAGAGTACGCCCGCTGGGGGATCCCTGGCGGCCCTTGAAGTTGCGGTTGGAAGAAGAGGCGCTGATCTGGCGCCCCACCAGCCGATCCGGGTTCATCGCCAAACACATGGAGCAACCGGGATCCCGCCACTCAAACCCTGCCGCCTCGAAGATCTCCCGCAAGCCCTCCTGTTCTGCTTCCTGCTTTACCCGTTCTGAGCCGGGCACCACAAACGCCTTCACCCCTGGGGCCACCCGCCGCCCCTTGGCAATCTTGGCTGCCTCCCGCAGGTCGCTCAAGCGGCCATTGGTGCAACTGCCGATGAAGCAGACATCCACCGGTGTCCCTACAATGGGATCCCCCGGCTGCAAGTCCATGTAGGCATAGGCCTCTTTGGCCAGTTCCCGCTCGCTTTCCGGCAGATCTTCTGGGGCAGGGATCCGCTCATCCACCCCAATCCCTTGGCCGGGGGTGATCCCCCAAGTAACCGTCGGCGCAATGTCTGCGGCTTGGAATACCACCACGTCGTCGTAGCGGGCATTGCCGTCGCTGGCCAGACTTTTCCACCAGGCTACCGCCTCTTCCCAATCCGATCCCTGTGGGGCAAACTCTCGCCCCCGCAAATACTCAAAGGTCACCCCATCGGGGTTGACGTAGCCGCAGCGGGCTCCTCCCTCGATGGACATGTTGCAGAGGGTCATGCGCTCTTCCATGCTCATGGCTTCAATGGCGCTGCCCCCATACTCGTAGGCGTAGCCCACCCCGCCTTTGACCCCCAGCTTGCGGATGATGTGCAGAATTACATCCTTAGCGTAAACTCCCGGCCCCAACTTGCCGTGGATCTCAATGCGGCGCACCTTGAGCTTGGACAAAGCCAAAGTTTGGGTGGCCAATACGTCTCGCACCTGGCTGGTGCCGATCCCAAAAGCAATGGCCCCAAAGGCCCCGTGGGTAGAGGTGTGGCTGTCCCCACAGGCAATGGTCATCCCCGGCAGAGTTAACCCCTGCTCCGGGGCAATCACATGCACGATCCCCTGCCGACCGGAGCCACTGTTGTAGAAACGGATGCCGTATTGCCGACAATTGCGCTCCAGTTCCTGGATCATCTCCTCCGCTAAGGGATCCGCAAAAGGCCGTGCCCGGTTGTCGGTGGGAATGATGTGATCCACTGTGGCCACCGTCCGCTCGGGAAACAGAACCGGCAGATGGCGCTCCCGCAGCATGGCAAAAGCCTGCGGGCTGGTCACCTCGTGAATTAGGTGCAGGCCGATGAACAACTGCGTCTGCCCAGAGGGCAAAATCCGCACCGTATGGGCATCCCACACCTTATCGAATAATGTCCTCTCGCTCATCTTTCTCGGCCCGCAGCCAAGTCCTGTAAACTTTCAATGTGCTACTTGGGGAAAAGCTTGTCAAGGCACAGGCCTCCGTTATCTCTGGGCAACGCTGCTGAGCTGAGCGAGATGCAGCCCTTCTTTGAACATCCCCAGCCGGCAAAGGCGGGTCGGAGTCCTCAAGCCAGAAAACCTGTTGCCAGCCCTTCAAACGGGATCCCTGATGGCCGGCCAAGGCAAAAAGCGATAGCCCGCCTCTTGAATGGCAGCGACGATATCCGGCAGGGCCTCTGCGGTGTGGGGCCAGCGATCGTGGAGCAGCAAAACCAGGGGCTGATCGGAAGCCTGGATCGCCGGCAACTGAGCTCGAACACGCTCCAAAAGTTGGGCTGCGCTTTGGCCCGCGTAAGCATCTTCCGGGCTCATGTTCCAGTAAAGAACTCGATATCCTGCCTGCTCCAGAGAGCGACGCAAAGCAGAATCTAGGCGAAAACCTCCCGGTGGGCGAACAACCAGTTGGGGATCCAAGTTCAACGCTTTGAGCAGTTGGGTTGTCTGATCCACCTCAGCATAAAACAGCTCATTGCTTCCGTAGAGACGTTGATAATCGTGGGTAAAAGTATGATTGGCTAGGGTGTGGTGATGGGCCTGAATCGATTGAGCCAACTCTGGAAATCGGGAAACGTGGGTGCCAATAACAAAGAAAGTGGCCGGGATCTGAAGATCATCCAAAACCTGTAAAAGTCGGGGGGTGGATTGGGGCCAGGGGCCATCGTCAATGGTCAGAAAGGCAGAACGAGGCGGCACCTCCAGTAAAGGCCCCAGCATTTCTTCCAAGGGCAGTTGCAAAGGTTGGCTGTTTTCCGCCGGATCGAGAAAGTCGGGATCCGGGATCCAGCTATGCTGCAGAAACACCTCCACACGAGGGGGAGCAGGGGTAATCAACAGTCGCCCCGTCTGCTCATTTTGGTTGCCCCAGCTCAGTCGATAGGGCAGATCCGAGGCAATCTCGACGGTTGTTGTACGGGTAATGACTCCGTAGGGGATGTCGATCACATAATGCCCGTTCACCTCTTCTTGATGGATCCAGGCTGCAGAAGGAGCTGATAAATAAATGAGCAAATCTTGGGGATTGGCGCCGCGCACCACCCGAATGCTTTCGATGGGGAGAATGAGGTTGTATTCCGAGGTGGCCGTCAGGTTCAGCTCAAAAAGAGGCTGGGCCCCTACCGTGCAGTAGTAGATCAGTCCAACCAGTAGGAAAACCAGGCAAAATATCGACGCTTTCAGAGAGTGCATAGGAATGGCTTAAGCCTTCGCAACCAATCATAGGACAGAAGCCACCCAAGCTCGATAGAGCCCATCAATTTAGTGAGGATCCGGAAGGCCCTGGGATCCCAGGTGGCGAGAGCAGGCGCTCTTCCCATTTACGTGCAGGCGAGGCCCGTCGGATGTCCCGCCAAATGGCTGTGGCAGCTAAGGTACCATCGGCAACCGCAATCGCCACCTGGTTCAGGCCCTGCTTTAAATCGCCCAGCGCAAACAGCCGCGGATGGGCAGTGCGACACCACTCGTCGGTCAACAGGTTTTCCCCTTGCCATTTCAAGCCGGGGATCCCTTTCAAATAGGCATTGTGGTATCTGGCGCCCATCGCCACCAAGCCGGTAGTTGCTTCGATGTAAGTGCCATCTTCCAGCTCCACACCCTGCAATTGATGGTTTTCTCCAAGAAAGCGGCGAATAGGAGATTCGTAGAGGGGGTAGCCATGATCCGCCAGTTTTTTGCGCATGTCGGGGCCGACCGAGCAGAGGCCGTGGGTCAACACCGAGATATAGGGTGTAAACCAGTTGAGGACAAAAGCTGTATTGATCCGATCTTCCGAATTGACGATCAACACCGCCTTCTGATCCCGCATTTCATAGCCGTCGCAGATCATACAGACATGCAGTGAATAGCCGGCGTAGTCGTAAACATTCTGCATATCCGACAACTGAGGCAGCTCGTCCATAATGCCGGTTGCTGCAATCAGATATTTGCTCCGAAAAATGGGGTAGAGGCTGTTAACTTTTCCCACCTTGACTTTGACCGCAAAGAGGTCTCCCTCATCGGTGGCATCTTCCACGAAGCCGCGCAGGTAATCTACCCCTAAACTGAGGGCGTGCTCTGTTCCCTGTCGCAACAGCTCTCGTCCGGGAGTGGTCGGAGGCAATCCCAGATAATTGCGCAAATCCTGCATCCAAAAAGATCGGCCTCTGCCCTTCTCCACCACCAGGCAACTCAATCCATAACGAGCCAGATAGATTGCCGCCGATAGTCCCCCTGCTCCTCCTCCGGCCACAATCACGTCATAGATTTTGCCCAAACCAACCTCTAGATTCCTGCTGCTCAGTTTCATAGACGGGATCCCCTCACCAGACTTCTGCTGGGTGGCCTCAAGTTGTCGGTTGCGGCCCGAAAAATCTTAAGAAGCTCCAGACGTTCCGCAGAGCTGCAGATCATACTTGGTCCATCGCGTTTCTGTTGAGATGTGATCGAGCTAAGGGAGCAGTCCCAGCAACCGTCTAGAATGGGGACTGAACTCCCCCTTAGGAGAAAAGCCCTATGCCAGGTATCTTAGCGGCCATTGCCCTGATCTTTGTCGGCTACCTGTTCAACTCGGTCAAAATCATCAGCCAGGGGTATGAGGCATTGGTGGAGCGTTTGGGCAGGTTTCATCGCAAGCTGACCCCAGGATTGCACTTTATTCTTCCCCCTATCGATAGGATTGTGTTCCAGGAAACCATCCGCGAGAAGGTGTTGGACGTGCCTCCTCAGCAGTGCATCACCAGCGACAACGTCTCTTTGATGGCCGATGCGGTGGTCTATTGGCGCATCACCGACATGATCAAGGCCCGCTATGCGGTGGAGGACGTGCAGCGGGCTTTGGTTAACCTGGTGCTGACGGCTCTGCGGGCAGAAATTGGCCGCATGGATTTGGATCAAACCTTTTCCTCCCGCGCCGAGATCAACGCCCGCCTTTTGACAGAGCTGGACGAGGCCACAGATCCCTGGGGGATCAAGATCACGCGCGTGGAAGTCAGGGACATTCAACCCTCTAAGACTGTGCAAGACTCGATGGAAAAACAAATGGCTGCCGAGCGGGAGAAGCGGGCCGCCATTCTGAAATCAGAAGGGGAGCAGCAGGCCAGCATCAACCAAGCGGCTGGGGCCGCCAAGGCGCAGCTATTGCGGGCAGAAGCGGAGAAACGGGAGCGGCTGCTGTTGGCTGAGGGCACGGCTGAAGCCATCAAGACCATCGCCGCCACTTTGCAAGAGAATCCAGAGGCAGCCAATGCGTTGCAATACCTGATGGCGCAAAACTATATCGACATGGGCTTCAAGGTAGGCAGCAGTCCCAGCGCCAAGGTAATCTTCATGGATCCCAATTCGATCCCTGGCACCCTGCAAGGGCTGCTCTCCATGGTGGACGTGGCCAAGGGTGGGGAAGGATCTCGCGCGGCGGCCTCTCAGAAGCTGCGTACCCCGGCTTCTTTCCCAACCGAAGTGGACTTTCCGCGGCTCGACTGAGTTTGACCGACCATGATGGCCCGGGATCCCGATTGGCTGCTGGTGGGACAGGTGGTGGCGGCCCACGGCTTGCGGGGCTGGCTGCGGGTTAGGTGCTGGTCGGATTTTCCAGAGCGCTTCACAGAGCCTGGACCACGCTGGTTGCAGCGGGATACGGATCCCGAGCCCCTACTGCATTCCCTGATTGAGGGGCAGTTTTTCCCGGCTAAGGGTCTTTATTTGGTGCGACTGGAAGGGATCCCCAATCGAACGGTGGCTGAGACCTGGGTGGGGGCTAGGCTGCTGGTACCGGCTTCCCACCGCTTGCCCTTGCAGCCGGAAGAGTACCACTACCGCGATCTCATCGGCTTGGCCGTCTATCACCAAGGGGAGCTGCTGGGACAGGTTTCGGGGATTTTGGCAGCCGGCCAGGATGTGCTGGAGATAACGACCTCTGACCATCGGCAGGTGTTGATCCCCTTTGTGAAAGCCCTGGTGCCTGTCGTGGACTTGGAAAAAGGCGCACTGCACGTGCAGCCGCCGCCGGGGCTGGTGGAGAGCTTTCTGGGTTAGAGTTCGGCAAGACGGCCTGACTTCCGTACCTGCATCCCATCCTGAACTTGGCCCTCAGAAGCGTCTGTGTGGCCGTTCTAGCCTTTTGTGCTATCATGGGGACAGTTTTTTGATGATAAGCTGATTCCTGGCCTTTAAGGTCAATTTTTCTGGGTTTCTGTTGATCTTGGCCGGGAGCCTTCCTCGGGATTGGAGTTGGGAATGACGGAAAACTACGGTGCAGAGCAGATCCAAGTTTTGGAAGGCTTGGAGGCTGTGCGCAAACGCCCTGGCATGTACATTGGCTCCACCGGGCCGAAGGGGTTGCACCATTTGGTGTACGAGGTGGTGGACAACTCTGTGGATGAGGCCCTGGCCGGCTATTGCAATGATATTCAGATCAGCCTGCATCCCGACGGCTCGGTATCCGTTTTGGACAATGGCCGCGGCATTCCGGTGGACATCCACCCCAAAACCGGTCAGTCGGCCCTGGTTACGGTGCTGACGGTGTTGCATGCGGGGGGCAAGTTTGGCGGTGGCGGCTACAAAGTCTCCGGCGGGCTGCACGGCGTGGGCGTATCGGTGGTGAATGCCCTCTCCGAATGGGTGGAGGTGACGGTTTGGCGAGAGGGCAAGGTTTACTTTTAACGTTTCGAGCGCGGGGCGGTGGTGGGATCCCTGAAATCCG
>NZ_JANSHW010000186.1:0-2721 GCF_047461815.1 Synechococcus sp. R6-10 | reverse complement strand
TCCCTGGGGAGAGCCGCCGGATAAAGCAGCCCCGCAGCAGCAATTTGTGGCTGGGCAGCTCGGCCTCAACGGGATCCTCCCGCAGCGTTACAAACAGCATCTGGCTCAGTCTCTGGCTCTGTTGCATCCATTCCCCCCTCTGAGGACTCCGTCCCGCTTACGCGATCAGCTCAAATTTTCCCTCCCTGTCTGGGATCCTCTGCCCGAGAACACAGGCCTGACCGGCAGGCCAACCTGAAGTGCCTTGATGAAGCTAGACAGAGGCCAGCGTCCGCCGCTTGGTGACCATCTGGTACACCTCGATGATGTCGCCTTCCTGCCAGGATTGGAACTTGTCGATGCCGATCCCACACTCGAAGCCCGCAGCCACCTCCCGCACGTCGTCCTTGAAGCGCTTCAGAGAGTCGAGACGACCTTCGTAAACCACCTCCCCTTTGCGACGAACTCGCACCAGAGCATTGCGCTGCACCTTGCCCGAGAGCACATAGCTGCCGGCAACCGCACCGCGCCCGATGGGGATCACCATGCGCACCTCCGCCTGACCCAGCGGCTCCTCCACTTCTTCCGGCTCCAGCAGGCCCTCCATGGCCGCCCGCAGATCGTCCAGCAGGTTGTAGATGATGTCGTACTCCCGCACATCCACGCCCTTGTCATCGGCAGCCTGGCGGGCGCCGGGGGCCAGGGTGGTGTTGAAACCGAGGATGATGGCGTCGCTGGCCGCAGCCAAATCCACATCGGTTTCCGTGATCTCGCCAGGGGCCGCCAGCAGAACCCGCAACTGGACTTCCTCTTGGGGCAAATCCCGCAGCGCTGTCTGAATGGCCTCGGCGGATCCCTGGACATCCGTCTTGATGATCAAGTTCAACTCCTTGAGCTGACCTTCTTGGGCTTTGGCGGAAACGCTACCCAAGCTCACGCGACGAGACAGCAGCGCCTGTTGTAGACGGGTTTGCCGCAGCACCTCCGCCCGCTCTTGGGCAATGCGACGGGCCTCTTTTTCGTCGGTGTAAACCTGAAACTCATCCCCGGCTGCCGGGACTTCATCCAAGCCCAGCAGTTGTACCGCCGAAGACGGCCCAGCTTCCTGCAACCGCTGGCCGCGGTCGTCCATCATCGCTTTGACCCGGCCCAGCACTGCGCCGGCCACCAGGGTATCCCCCACCCGCAGGGTGCCGTTTTGCACCAACAAAGTGGCCACTGGCCCGCGGGCTTTGTCCAAGTGGGCCTCGATCACCGTGCCGCGAGCGGGACGGTTGGGGTTGGCCTGCAGCTCCGCCACATCGGCCACCAACAGGATCATCTCCAGCAGAGCATCCAGGTTACGGCGGGTGAGAGCGCTCACCTCCACCATGGGCGTGTCGCCACCCCACTCCTCTGGCAATAGGCCGTGCTCCGCCAACTGCTGCTTGATGCGCTCTGGCTGGCTGCCGGGCTTGTCGATCTTGTTGATGGCCACGATGATCGGCACCTGAGCCGCCCGCGCATGGCTGATCGCTTCCAGAGTTTGCGGTTGTACCCCATCGTCGGCGGCCACCACCAAAACCGCAATGTCGGTGACGCGGGCTCCCCGGGCGCGCATGGCGGTAAAAGCCTGGTGGCCAGGAGTATCCAGGAAAACGATGCGCCGCTTCTGGCCTTCAAAGTTCACATCCACATGGTAGGCACCGATGCGCTGGGTGATCCCGCCAGCCTCTCCCTGCGCCACTTTGGTGTCGCGGATGGCATCGAGGAGAGTGGTTTTGCCGTGGTCCACGTGGCCCATGATGGTTACCACCGGCGGACGCGAGACCAGATGGTCGATGTCCTCCACGTCCAGCATTTCGGTTTTTTTAGCCTCGGGTTCTGCCTTGGGCCGGCGAATCTCGTAGCCCAACTCTTTGGCCACCGACTCGGCCAGCGACTCATCCAAGACCTGGTTGATGGTCACCATCACCCCCTTGAAAAAGAGGGTTTTGATGATCTCAGTTTCGGCCACGCGCAGGCGATGGGCCAATTCCTGAACGGTGAGGCTGCCATCCAAGAGCAACACCTTCTCTTCGGGCAAGGGCTCTGTCCCGCTAGCGCGATCGGCAGCACCAGCCTCAGCGGAGGTAGGTTGCTGCTGCAAACGGGCAGCAGGGCGGGGACGGGCAGGGGGAGCAGCCGTTGCCGCGGGTGGGCGATAGGAAGGAGGCTTGGCGGTGGGGCGAGCCAAGGGCTTGAGGGCGTTCAGCTCAGCCTGCTTGACCGCTGAAATGATGGTCATGGGATCCAAATCCAAACCATCTCCATCTCCTTCCCCCCGTCTCCGACTGCGTTTGCGTTTGGCTTGGACGCGGGCAGCCCGCCGACTGAGAGCTTGTAGCTCGTCGTCCTCTTCTTCTTCCGTTTTGCGCTTGACCTTGGGTGGGGTAGGTCTTACGGGAGCCTCCGCCAACACTGGGCTGGGACGTTCCCCAGGGATTCTTTCTGGCAAGGGAGAGGCAGCATCTGGGTCAGGGGGAGCCGGCTTGGCCACAGGACGGGTAGGGGGCCCCACCAATTCCATCCGCCGCTGCGGACGAGGAGCTTCACCGACTTTGCTGCTGCTGACACTGTCTTCTTTGGTTGCCGGGGAGCGCGTGCCAGGGCGAACGGGTGCGCTCACCAGTTGTGGACGGGGGCGCTGCGCAGGTGGAGGAGAAGGAGCTTTTTCTTCCGCAGGCTGAGGAACGCGGGCGTGGCTGGGGGATGGTGCTTCTG
>NZ_JANSHW010000185.1:0-11647 GCF_047461815.1 Synechococcus sp. R6-10 | reverse complement strand
GAGCCGCGACCCACCTTTTGCTTCCACTCTGGGCTAATAGCGTTGAGGTGAGTGGTGAAGATATCGGTGGTACCACTTCCATCAGAGCGATGCACGACGGTAATCGGCAAATTCGGGAAAGTCACCCCTGGGTTAAGGCCAGCCAGCAGGGGATCGTTCCAGTTCTTGATCTTGCCCAGGAAGATATTCGCCAGTGCCAGGCGGGAAAGGCGGATTTCGGGGCCCACCCCAGGAATGTTGTACGCTGCAACTAACGCTCCGCCCACCATGGGTACAGAAACCATCCCTTTGGGAGGGTTAGCCTCATTCTCAATTTGGTTGATCTCTTCAGGACGGGGCACGCTGTCACTGGCACCGAAATCGACCGTGCGGGCTACAAACTGCCGACGACCCGCACCGCTTCCTACAGACTGATAGTTGACCTGGATGTTAGGGTTTTTCTTGCCAAACTCTTGGGCCCAAGTTTGATAGATGGGGGCCGGGAAGGTCGCCCCAGCGCCATTGATGGTGATGGTCTGCTGAGCAAACACCCGCTGCCAATTCGTCTGACTGGCCGCAAAGCCGGCAACAGTGGCAGATAGAAACTTCAGGAAAGAACGACGCTCCAAGGGGTGCAACGTCACCATACAGATCTCCTCTCCCAGATGAAGATAAAATCCTAGCCCAGATCTAAAAAAGGCTACTTCACTCGAGAACCTTACCCAACCCAATCAAAACTCGTCGGGCTGGGTATGCCACTACCGCCTGGAAGCTTGGAGGCAACCCTCAAGCTAACCCTGCGATCCTCAACAAGCCTTCAACCGATCGCAACATCCCAGGGATCCCTTTGAGCACGCAGGGTTCCCTCGGGAACGCTCCATTGAAGACTTCGCCAGTCCGCGCAGCTACTATAACGTAAAGGCCAGTTGTTTTTGGTTAAAACGAGGCTAAGCCCAGGTTATCTCTGGGGATATCCGCCAAATGTTGCAAACCCCTCAAGGGATCCCCTTTGGTGTCAGCCACTCTATACCCTCTGCTAAGTATTTCCTGAAACAAATAACCTTCCGCATTTTTGGTTTAGAAACAAGGTGGCTTCTTGTCTTCCTACCGGGGTTGCGAGCGGCAAGAGAGCTTCATCGGCAATGAGCTCCGAGAAGGGATCCCCTATGCCGACGGGCTGGTGGCTATGGCACTCTGGGCTGACGATGAACCTGCTGAGCCTCTAGAATGGAGGGCTGTCGAGAAAAGAAGTGTCTTCCCGATGTCGAAACGTAACATGCAGGTTGTGCTGCGCCAGGCGATCCCAGGGCTGGGCAAGCCCGGAGAGATTGTCAACGTCAAGCCCGGCTATGCTCGCAACTACCTCTTCCCGCGGCAGATGGCGGTGCGGGTTACCCCTGGCATATTGAAAGAGCAGCAGATGCGTCTGGAGCAGGAAGCGGCTCGTAAACTGGCAGAAAAACAACGGGCGGAAAACTACAAGACCGCTCTGGAGACCATTGGTCGCTTCGTCATCCGTAAGAAAGTGGGAGAACACGACCTCCTATTTGGGCAGGTGACCACCAGCGATATTGCCGAGGTGGTGCTGGCTACCAGCGGTCTAGATATCGACCGCCGCAACATTCTCCTCAACGAGGAAATCAAAAAAACCGGGGTTTATCCCGTGCAGGTAAAGTTACACCCCGAAGTTACCGCTACGCTGCGCATTCAGGTTACTCCCGAATGAGGACTCACCTTCGAGGCTCCCTGAATTCCTGTGAGGGATCCCGGGGTGAGTAGGGTTTTTGCCTTAGGCAACAAGCGGGTATGCTCAGCCTAGAGCTTGACCCGCCTGACGATTGGAGCTGACTGGCTGAGAGGCCGGTTGCCCTAGGGCTGGGTTGATTTTCCTATCCTGGCTTGTGGTGATCAGCGATTACGACTTAACGGGTGGGGATCGGCTTCCTCCTCAAAACATAGAAGCTGAGGAGGAGATCCTGGGGGGCATTCTCCTCGATCCGGATGCGTTGGTGCGGGTCGCGGAGTTTCTGCGTCCAGAGATGTTCTATATCTCTGCCCACCAAGAGATTTACCGGGCTGCTCTCCAACTGCACAGCCAAGGCCAACCCACTGACCTGATGACTGTGTCTGCCTGGTTGGCGGATCATCATCTTCTGGAGCGGGTGGGAGGAACGGGGGCGATCCGTCGTCTGCTGGAGCAAACCGTCAGCAGCGTCAACATCGACCAGTATGCTCGCCTGGTGATGGATAAATACATGCGCCGCCAGTTGATCCAGGTGAGCAATACCTTGGCTCGTTTGGCCTACGATACCAGCCAGCCCCTGTCTCAGGTGATGGATCAAGCCGAGCAGCAGGTGTTTGGCCTCACCCAAGAGCGAGTGCAGCGCAGTCTTATCCCGGCCTCTGAGGTTTTGGTCAATATCTTCTCGGACTTGGAAGAGAAGTTCCAAAGCGGGGCACAGCTTCCGGGGATCCCGACCAAATTCATCGACCTGGATAACCTGACTCAGGGCTTGCAGCGATCCGACTTGTTGATCCTGGCCGGTCGTCCCTCGATGGGGAAAACCAGTCTTGCCCTCAACATTGCCCAAAATGTGGCTGCCTATGCCAAGCAGCCGGTCGCTATCTTTAGCCTGGAAATGTCGAGGGAGCAACTGGTGCAGCGGCTTTTGGCCAGCGAAGCCCGCATCGACAGCAGCCGTCTGCGCTCTGGGCGCATTAGCGAACACGAGTGGCAGCGCCTGGGCCAAGCCATTGGTTTTTTGTCGCAACTGCCCCTGTTCATCGACGATACCCCCGACTGTACCGTTACCGAAATTCGCTCCAAAGCGCGGCGTTTGCAGGCGGAACAGGGGGGAACGTTGGGGATGGTGTTGATCGATTACCTACAACTGATGCAGGGATCCGCCGCCGACAACCGGGTGCAGGAGCTGTCGCGCATTACTCGTGGCCTCAAGGCCATGGCCAAGGAGCTGATGGTGCCGGTGCTGGTGCTGTCTCAGCTCAGTCGAGCTGTTGAGTCTCGCTCCGATAAGCGCCCGCAACTGGCAGACCTGCGGGAATCGGGCTGTCTGGCCGGGGATACGCAGGTGATGGATGCGGATCGCGGCAAGATCTGGCGGTTGGATCAACTGGCGGCCCTACCGGCTGCGGCGGAACTGCCCCGCCTGCTCAGCTTGAACGGACGCGGACGCCTGGTGCCCCAGCAGCCGGTGAAGGTGTTTCGCAGCGGTCACCAGCCCACTTGTCTTCTGAAGACCCGCCTCAACTTTTCCATTCGCGCCACCGGCAACCATCCCTTCTTGACCCCAGACGGCTGGAAAACCCTCGACGAGCTGCAATTGGAGGAAGAGGTGGCGGTGGTGGTGCAGGAGGGGCTGATCTGGGATCCGGTGGTGTTCATCAGCGAGCCGGGGGAGCCTCAGCCGGTTTACGACGTCGAAATGCCCCGCCACCACAACTTCGTGGCCAACGGTCTGCTGGTTCACAACAGCATCGAGCAGGATGCCGATCTGGTGATGATGATCTATCGCCCGGAGTACTACGATCCCAACACCAGCGATCGCGGCATTGCCGAAGTCATTATCGCCAAACATCGCAACGGCCCCACCGGTACCGTGCGCCTGCTGTTCGAAAGCCAGTACACCCAGTTTCGCAACCTGGCGGATCCCAACCGCTGAGCAACCGATGCCGAAGAGGGATCCGGAGCTGCTGCCTTGGGAACAACCCCGCAAGGTGTTAGCTTAGGATCGCTGCGGGCCAAAGCGTTGCTCTTGAGCCGGCTACCCTCTCTCCTAATGCTCAAAACGATATGTTTAAAAACGTGTTAATTGCCACCGACCGCCGAGATGGCCTGCAGCGTTTTGGCAAGTGTCTAGAAGATCTGCACAGCAATGGCATCGAGCGCGTCACCTTCGTCCGCAGCGTAGATTGGCAAGAGGACGACATCGGCATTCCCGACGACATTACCCCCGAAGTCCAGGCAGAGCAGACCCAGTTGCAGAAGCTGCTGAACCCGATCCCAGCAGGGTTGGAAGTCGAGGCTCTGGTGCAGGCGGGCAAGCCGGCAGAGGCGATCCTAAAAGGGATCCAAGCCTACGGCTGCGATCTGTTAATCACAGGCATGGGTACCCACAACCTGCTCGCCGAAAAATTGTTCGGCAGCACCACCATGACGCTGTTGCCGAAGCTGAAAATCCCCCTACTGGTGATGCGCCCACAGCTGCTGGCTACCTTTACCCTGGAAGAATTGCGCTTGCGCAGCCGCCACCTGTTTCGCTGCCTCTTGGTGCCCTTTGACTTTGAGCAGCCGCGTCAGCAGTTGCTGAACCATCTCGGCCACCTGCTGCCCGGTACTTCCCAGTGCCAGACGCTTACCCTGCTCTACGTGGTGGATCCCAGCGCCCGCCGCAACCAAGGAACTCCGGTGGAGGTGCTCCAACGCAAAGCCGAGGCTGACCTGGCCCAGGTGCTTGAACCCCTGAGCGAGCAGGTGAAGCCCGTAGAGCTGCGCACCCTGGTGCGGGTGGGATCCCCTCTCAAAGAGATCCTGGCTACTGCTGCCGATGAAGACATGACGGCCATTGCCACTGCCTCCCCCCATGTGGGCAGCTTTTGGGAGTGGTCGGTTCGCAGCCTCACCGGCGAGATTTTGCGGCAAAGTTGGCATCCGGTGTTGTTTTTCCCGCGCGGGTCTTTGGCCCAATAAATCCAGGCAAGATCCAAGCCGAGTGTTGCAGATTGAACTCACCTTCCATGAACCCCCCTTCCACGACAGCGCTGCAGGATCTGTTTCGGGCGGTGGCCCAAGGGAAGCTCACCCCAGAGCAAGCTCTGCAGGCCTATCGCTTTCTGCCCTTCGAGCCGGTGGGAGATTTCGCCCATGTGGATCACCACCGTCCCTTGCGCACGGGCTTTCCCGAAGCCGTGTGGGGGCCGGGCAAGACCCCAGATCAGATCGCCCAAATCCTGGAGCAACTCCACCAGCGGGGATCCCTGGCCTTGGCCACCCGCATCGAAGCCCAGGTGTATGCCGAGATCCGCAGCCGCTTGCCCCAGGCCCAGTATTCCGAGTTGGCCCGCTTGTGTTGGATCCCGTCCCGGCAGGTGGTCAGCCATCCTGGGCAGGTCAGCGTGATCTCCGCCGGAACTGCCGATTTACCGGTGGCAGAAGAAGCCGCCCTCACGCTGGAGCTTTCTGGGTTTCAGGTGAAGCGCCTCTGGGATGTGGGGGTGGCCGGGATCCATCGGCTGCTGCACAACTGGGCGGCCCTGCAAGCGGACGTGCTGATCGTGGTGGCGGGCATGGAGGGGGCCTTGGCCAGCGTGGTGGCGGGTCTGGCGGATTGTCCGGTGATCGCTGTGCCCACCAGCATTGGCTACGGGGCCAGCTTCCAGGGCTTGGCTGCCCTGCTCACGATGCTCAACTCCTGCGCGGCGGGGGTGGGAGTGCTGAACATCGATAACGGTTTCGGGGCGGCGATTCTGGCAGGCCAGATCCTGCGCTGTGGACAACGGCTGGCGGCTCGACTGAGCTCATCCGGCCCCACTGGAGATCCAACAGAGGATGGCCAGATTTCAGAAGGTTAAGAACTGTAAATGGATCCTGAGCCAAACAGGCTATACTCAGGCCATAGTTTAGGCTTGGGCTTTCTCTTTCCCATCCTTCGGGAGTTTGAGGGTGTTGCCTCTGGTCACCTAACTGGGTTCATGCCTTTTTCTGGGGTACCTTTATCCGAAGATGGGGAGGGTTCCTACGCTGGTTAACTGCTGTGTTGGACTGACTGGGGCGGACAAAACGCGCGAATATGCTAATTGATGCAACACTTGTCAAAAATGCAACAGATGCGATGGGGGCAACCTTGATCCTGGCGCAAGGGATGACTCAGTCCTTCACCTGGACAGATATTTTCTTGGTGGCGGCTTTGGTGTTTTTGGAGGCCGCCCTCTCTGCGGACAACGCCGTTGCCCTGGCGGCTCTGGTGAAGCATCTGCCCACCCCCCAGCAGCAGAATCGGGCCTTGCGCTGGGGCATCATCGGCGCTTACAGCTTTCGCATTGCCATTGTCTTTGCAGCGGTTTGGTTGGTGGAGTATCCGCCCGCCCAATTCTTGGGGGCCTGTTATCTGCTCTGGCTAGCCTGGCAGCACTTTCGGGGCGAGGAAGAAGGCCAAGAACAGGACATCACCCGCCACGCCAATTTTTGGCAGACCCTGGTGATGGTGGAACTGACGGATCTGGTTTTTTCTTTCGACAGCATCGCCGCTTCGGTGGGCGTCTCCCGCAAGGCTTGGGTAATCATCCTCGGCGGCATTCTCGGCATTACCCTGATGCGCTACATGGCTTCTCTGTTTTTGCGTTGGTTGGACGAGTTCTCTCACCTGGAAGACGCCGCTTTTGCCATCATCGCCTTGGTGGGGAGCACCATGTTGTTGGAGGTGTTTTTCCCCCAAATCGAGATCCCAGAGTGGGGGATGGTGGTGGCCGTGATCCCCTTATTTGTCTGGGGCTTCTCGCGGCGCGTGAAACTCCATTCAGAACAGGATAAGCAGCCGGAGCTGGCCGACGGAGAGCAGAGAGAAGAGAGAAGGGCAGCGCCTACAGATAAAACAGATAAAAAAGTAGAGATCATCCCCTCTGGGTGGGCGGCTGCCCTCGAGGAAGACCTCGCCCCTGAGCTGCAGAGCAAGGAGGATGGGGAAGAGAGGTACGGCTTGGGCTTATCGCCAGGGATCCCTGATCTGCCTTGATAGGGCTGTGGGCTGCTTCATTGCCTTGGCCCCTGCCGACTCCTAAACTAGCAGTGAAGCCGACTCAAGGAGGGAAGCATCCTGAGCCCCCAGTTTTGCTTGAAATCATTGGTCAAGTGCTTCAGAAGCAGCATAGACAGCCCAAAGGAGCAGCAGGCCGCGGAAAATAGGCTCCAGCCTTTGGCGAGGGCGGAGGTTCTGAGCATGCCAGCAGTGCAGAGCACTGCCCCCTTGGTGGAGCTGCGCCAAGTTTCCAAGCGCTTCGGCTCGACGGTGGTGCTTGACCACGTGGATCTGAAGGTGTACCGGGGTGAGGCCCTGGGCCTGGTGGGGCCTTCGGGCACCGGGAAATCGACGCTGCTGCGCATCATCGCCGGCCTAACGGAGCCAGACGCTGGAGAAGTGCTCTGGTGCGGGATCCCGCTCTCGGAGATTCAAGCCCATCATGCAACTCCCCCTTTGCGAGTAGGGATGGTGTTTCAGCAGGCCGCCCTCTTCGACTCCCTGACGGTGGAAGAAAACGTGGGGTTTTTGCTCTACGAGCACTCGCAGTTGCCCCGCTCCCGTATTCAGGAATTGGTGGCCGCCAAGCTGGAGGCGGTGGGGCTGGCGGGCAAAGAGCACAACCTGCCAGAAGAACTCTCGGGGGGGATGCGCAAACGGGCCAGCTTCGCCCGCGCCATTATGGAGGATCCTTCTCTGCCCCAGGATGAGCCCCAATTGCTGCTGTACGACGAGCCCACAGCGGGCTTGGATCCCATTGCCTCCACGGTAATTGAAGATCTCATCCGGGAGCTGCAGCAGGTGAAAAAAGCCTGTGAGAGCTACATTGTGGTGACCCACCAGCACAGCACCATTTACCGCGCCACCGACCGCATTGTCCTGTTGGCTCAGGGGCGGGTGCAGTGGGAGGGATCCGTGCAGCAGATTGAAACGTGCGATAACCCCTTTGTGCGGCAGTTTTTCAGCGGTAGCGTAGAAGGGCCAATTCAAGTGGCGGGGCAGGTGTGATGCGTTCGCGAGCAGTGCGAGAAGGGGCAGTGGGCCTGTTGATCCTGGCGGGGGCGCTGGGCTTTGCCGGCCTGTTTTTGTGGATCTACAACCTGCGCTTTGGCAGTCGCGGCTTTCAATTTACCGTCACCTATACCAACGTGGCCGGGCTGGCCGAGGGATCCAGCGTGCGGCTGCGGGGGGTAACCGTAGGTCGGGTGGAGCGTATCACGCCTCAACCCAATCAAGTGGAGGTGCAGGTGGCCATTGACCAGCCTTTGGCTATTCCCCGCAACGCCCTGTTTGTAACCAAACAGACGGGGTTGGTGGGGGAAACGGTGATGGACATCCTGCCCCAGGGGAGGGGTCAGGCGGCAACGGGATCCCCTCTGGCAGCGGATTGCGACAGCAGTCAAATCATCTGCGATGGGGATGTGGTGGAGGGCAAACCTGGAGTGGATTTTGGCCAGTTATTGATCCGGCTGGATCAGTTGCTCACACGGATCAACGACGATGAGCTCTTCGACACCCTTAACGCCACCCTAGAAGGGCTCACCCGCGTCGCCAATAGCGTGGCCGATCTCTCAGAAACCGTGGAAGAGCGAGTAGCTGCCCTGCGCACCGAAGATCTGGACTTGTTGCAATTCACGACCGCTGCCACGGCCATCCAAGACGCGGCTGGAGCTGTGGGGGGAACTGCCCGCAGTTTGCAAGCGGCTGCCGATCAATTCACCGCCCTGGTGGATCAAAACCGCACTTCCCTTAACGCCGCCCTGGAGAACATCCAGCAGGTGAGCGCCGATCTCCAGGCCATGTCCAGCGCAGTGCGCCCGCTAGTTACCGATCCACAACTCCAGGCCGATGTGCGCCAGATCCTGGCCGAGGTGCGAGCGGCTGCGGAGAACGTGGCCCAAGCTACCGAAGATCTGCAGCAGATTGCCGCCAGCCTCAACGATCCGGGCACCCTGGCCACGCTGCGCCAAACCCTCGATTCCGCCCGCATCACCTTTCAGAATATGCAAAAAATTACCGCCGACATCGACGAGCTGACCGGGGATCCCCAGTTTCGCCGCGGCATTCGAGAGTTGGTATTGGGGCTGAGCAACTTGGTCTCCAGTGTGCCCGGAGAAGATGGGATCCAGCCCGCGGTGGCCGAAGGGTATCACTTTCGTTTTGCGCCCGTCTCTTTTGCCCAGGGGATTGTCTCTGGATCCCAAGGATGGCAGCCGCAGACTTCCCCATAAGTTGGCTGCCTTTCCCCTCTCTCTAGCGGGAGTCTGGGATCCCTGAGATGACCCGCTGAGGTAACAACGGCGGCCAAAGCCGTTGAAGGGATCCCGAAGCTGGGGTAGGCTTTGCGGATAAGGTGCTGTGCCTACGGCACCCCCTATGGCTACGCAACGCTGATGCGACTGAGGTTGAGGTGTGAGGAATGTGTGGCATTGTCGGCTACGTGGGTTTTCAGTGGGCTGCCCCCATCCTGTTGGAGGGCCTGCGCACCTTGGAGTATCGGGGCTATGATTCTGCCGGCATTGCCACAGTGGATCCCGAAGAAGGATTGAGAGTTGTCCGCGCTACCGGCAAGCTGCACAACCTGCTGGTGAAGCTGACGGCCAACATGCCCACGGCCAAGGTAGGGATCGGACATACCCGCTGGGCCACCCACGGCGGCGTGACCGAAGAAAATGCTCACCCCCACTGCGACGAGCGCGGGCGCATTGTGGTGATCCAAAACGGCATTGTGGAAAACTACCTGGAGCTGAAGGAGCGCCTCTTGGAGCGGGGGATCCCATTCCGCTCCCAAACCGATACGGAAGTGATCGCCCAACTGCTCGGCCTCTATACAGAAGAGCTGGGCTCCTTTGAGGCGGCCTTTGGCCAGGTCATGGGGCAACTGCGGGGAGGAAACGCCGTAGTGGCTCTGGATCGGGAGGCGCCGGATCGGCTGATCGCAGCCCGTTTGGGCAATGCCGGAGCCGTGGTGGTGGGAGAGGGAGAAGGGGAAAACTTCGTCGCCTCCGATCTGCCTGCCATTGTCCGCCATACCCGCAAGGTGGTGTTCTTAGAAGATGGGGAAATGGCGGTTCTCACGGAGTCTCAAGTGCGCTACTTGCGCATTACCGGCGAGGAGCTGCGCAAATCCAGCATCACCGTGGCCTGGGATCCCGTCTCAGCCGCCAAGGGAGGCTACAAGCACTTCATGCAGAAGGAGATCTTTGAGCAGCCCCGCACCACCACCGATACGCTGCGGGGGCGGGTGGATCTGGAACAGGGCCGGGTGACGCTGGAGGGGCTAGCGCTTTCTGAGGGGCAACTGGCCCACATCGAGCACATCCACGCTGTAGCCTGTGGTACTGCCTGGCACGCCTGCTGGGTGCTCAAGTACTTCATCGAGAGCTTGGCCCGTACCCCTGTAGAGGTGGACTATGCCTCTGAGTTTCGCTACCGCCAGCCGGTGTTGCGCCCCAACCACCTGTTGCTGGCCTTAACCCAGTCGGGAGAAACCGTCGATACGCTGGCAGCCATGAGCGAGGCCCGCACCCAAGGGATCCCGACCCTGGCGATTGTCAACGCCATCGGATCCCAGGCCAGCCGCCTGGCGGATGCTGGAGTCCTCTACATCCATGCCGGGCCGGAGATTGCCGTGGCTTCCACCAAAGTGTTTACCGGCATGTTGGTGGCAGGGTACTTGCTGGCCTTGCAACTGGCCCAGGCCAAAGGGATCCTCAGCCCGGCCCAGATCCAAGCCCACCTGCAAGCCTTGATTGAGCTGCCGGGCAAGATCAGCCTGATGCTGAAGGACGCCGCCCTCTACGACCAACTGGCGGAGCAGTACCATCATGTTGCCAACATGCTCTATCTGGGCCGCTGGGTTAACGCCCCGATTGCCCTGGAAGGAGCTTTGAAGATGAAAGAGGTGAGCTATATCCACGCCGAAGGCTACCCGGCAGGGGAGATGAAGCATGGCCCTATTGCCCTCATCGACGAGCGGGTGCCGGTGGTGTGCATTGCCACCCGGGATCCCGTCTACGAAAAAATGCTCTCCAACATCGAACAGGTGCGGGCGCGGGGGGGACGGGTGATCGCCCTCATCAACCCCGAAGACACCCAGGTGCGGGAGAAAGCCGACCACATCATCGAGGTGCCCAGCACGACACCCCTGTTGTCGGCAGTTCTGAACGTGATCCCCCTGCAGTTGTTCGCCTATGCCATGGCTTTGCGCCGCGGAGCCGATGTGGATCAGCCGCGCAACTTGGCCAAGTCGGTAACGGTGGAGTAACGGCTGTTGCCCTTGCCGCCCCTGGCCTCTGGTTTTTGCAAAATCGGGCAGATCACCTCTTTTTCATCAGCAGCCGCAGGGGTGATTTGCCAATCGGAGAGGAGACCTTGAATTTGGCTTTTCAGCGCTTGCAGATCGGCAATTCGCTGTTCAATCTCCTGCAGCTTGTCTTGCAGGTGCTGGCGAATTTCTGGGCAAGGCTGCTCCCCTCGGTCGTGGACATCCAGGATTTGGCGGATTTCTTCTAAGCTCAGGCCCAGGCTCTGGCAGCGGCGGATAAAAGCCAGGCGAACCAAAACCGAAGGGTCGAACAATCGATAGCTGGACTCCGCCCGTTCCACCGTTGGCTTCAGCAGGCCTATCGATTCGTAGTAGCGCACCGTGCGTACAGGCAAGCCGGCTGCTAGAGCCACCTGGCCGATCTTCAGGCTGGCAGACAAGTCCTGGACAGCAGCAGGATTCGACATGTCCCCAACTGGATCCCTGCAGATTTCTTCAGCGTGACATACTCCCACACTCATGCTGACGCAAAGCGCTCCGCGCCGCCAAAGCGAGAGAGTGCGGGCTTCAAGGACTCCGTCCCGCTGACGCGAAAAGAACGGGATGCCCCACCGCCCTGTGCTTGATGTTGATGGCCGCATGGTGGTCG
>NZ_JANSHW010000184.1:0-4880 GCF_047461815.1 Synechococcus sp. R6-10 | reverse complement strand
CTTGTTGAACTCTGCCGCTTTTTCGCGGGCCCAATCCAGGCGGTTGTCGGTAAAGGCAATCCAAACTTTGACTTCGGCAGGAGACTGAGCAAAGCTGTCGGCAGCCAGAAGAGCAGCAGCAGACGCAGCCACCAGGCCAGCCGCAACAGCCAGGAAAGTACGACGGGTATTCATAGAAAAATGCAGTCGCATTCGCTAAAGGCACCTCTGAGATTACAGCACCGACATTAAGAGCAGGTTATGTCTGGCTGGGATCCCCTCGGGAGGTGAACCCTCAGGCCGAAGTCAGAGTCAGATGAGGTGAGCACCTAGCCTGGGTCATGATTGGCAATTTCTCAAGGGGTCTCGAAAAATGAGAATGAAAATGAAAACCGCAAGCTTTTGCCTGTTATTGGTTACTGCCCTCCTGATGGCGCTTGCTCCCTTTGCGCAGGCTCGCCCCCGTCAACGCACTCGCACAGCCACCACGCCAACGGCTGGATCCCTGACCCCGAGCGGTGAGCGCACCTTCACTCACTCCGGCACCTACACTCGCACCGGGCCAAGTGGCAGATCGGGTAGTGGCACCTATTCCGGCCAGGGATCCCGGCAATTCATTCCCGGTCAGGGGGTGGAAGGAGACTATTCCGGCCAAGTCACTACCCAACAAGGTCAGACCTGGAACCTGAACCATCAGCACACCACTACTCACACACATGAGGGTTGGCAACGGCAGGGCAGTACCACCCTGCAAAACGCCGAGGGCAAGACGGTGGGCAGCAGCTCGAGCCTTATCGAGGGCCAAGCGGGGCAAGGCTGGCAGCGCAGCGGCCAATTCAACAATGCTCGCGGCCAAACCTACACCACCGAGTCGAGCAGCACACCGACCGGGCCAGGACACTGGCAGCGGGAAACTCGCGTCTTCAATGCCCAAGGGGATCTGCTCGGTGGCTCTGATACCGATGTGCAGTACCGACTTGTACCAGGGCAAGGCTGGGTGAAAACAGTAGAAGGCAATACCCTGAAAGGTCAACCGATCCGCCGCACCACCACAGTCGGCCCCAACCTGTGAAGAAGAATCTGAAGGGCACTTTAAGGGATCCCTTAGGATTTTGTGGGAGGAAGCGGGCGGACGGAATCGAACCGACAACAGCAGTTTGGAAGACTGCGGTTTTACCATTAAACTACGCCCGCACGGGCATTCAGCGATGCTGAATATCTATGGTAGCATCTCTCGGCGGTGCCCCTTCCCACTCAGAGTTTGGAGAAAAATCCATCTCCATCAGCGGGACAGACTTCTCCGGTAGGCTGGGCTTACTTGCTCTGGAGATCTTTCTGGCGTTTCCTTTGCCATTGGCGAAACTCTTTCTCGTAGCGTTCACCCTCCGTTTGGTAGGCGTTCCAGCCCTTGAGGGCAACGGTCAAGCCCCACCCCATGAGTATAAACAGCGACCAAGATAGCCCTCCACCGGAGAGCCAGTCTAAGCCCAGCAAAAAGCTGTTGACAATTCCATAGCGGCCCAGCAGTTGGTAAAACTGCCGACGGCGGTAGCGCTGGAATTCTCGGTGTTGGCTGTTCAGCTCTTGCCAGGCCTTCCATTCCTGCTCGGCCAAGTCCAGCTCTTGGGGGGAGATCCCCAGTTCGGCAGCCATCTCCTGCAGTTGGGAGCGGGTGAACTCGCCCAGGCGTGGCTGGCGGGCAATGGCCCGCTGGAGGATCTGCTGCACGTCCTCTTGGCTGTACCGGGATCCCGACATTTGGCTGACTTACATATAACTTCGTAAACTTTATATCTCTTAGTTTTTATATCTCTTAGTTTGGGCTAGCTGGATCTTGCGCCTTATGAAGCTCCCTCCGCCGCGGGATCCCAACCGTTAGACTAAACCTAGACTGCGAGCCTCCTTCTCTGGGGTTAAGTGTCCCTGTACTGCCTGTGATCTGTGCTTGCCAGTAGGGTTATGGCTTCCACCCGCTCTAGATCTTACCTTCGCCAGAGTCGTACCTCCCTATTGAGCGATCTGCTGCAGGCTTTGCCGCACCTGCGCCCACAACTGTATTTCAAATCCTCTTTGGTTGCCCTCAGCCACGCCATTGAGGATCAGGTGCTGCAAGGGCAGGGATCCCCGTGGGTATTCGCTAACTTTCAAAAGGAGCGCTACTACCGCCAGGAGGCACGGCGCTACCAGCGCATCAGCGCAATGGCCCAAGACGTGTTTGTGTTGGCGACCCCAGAAAAGGATTTTGCTCAGACAGACCTGCCCTACCACACCATTCCCTTGGATCCAGAGGATCCCTTGGTGCAGGAGTGGCACTTGATCGTCATCGATGCCCACTATGCCACCTGCCTCGTGTGTCGAGAACGCTTGCAGATGCAGCGGGAGCGTCCTTGGCAAAGCAGCGATATGGATGCAGCTCGCCAATTTGATGGGATCTGGTCATTTGATCGTCAGATTACAGTCCAAGCGGCTTTGGCCCTGTTGCCCAAGATCCTCAGTTACCGACCGGATCTGGAACCTCGCCTTGAGCCCCTTCGCCAGTACCTCAAGGGATCCCCGCAAAACTCCGCCAGCCAACTGAATCCAGGCCCCTTTACCGAGCGGCTGATCACCTATCTCCAGGCAGGGCAATACAAGCTGCAGCGGGCCTACCGCACCATTCGGGCGCAAGAGCGCAAAGAGCATCTGATCAACCGCATCAGCAGTGCCATTCGCCAGTCTTTGGATCCCGGCGAGATTTTGGCAATTGCTGTGCAGGAGCTGGGGCAGGTGGCAGAGGTGGGGCGATGTTTGATCTACCGTTACGATGGCCAGGCCCCTGCTGTTCAGATTGAGCAGGAGTACCGCACCCTAACGATGGGCAGCCTTAAGGGATCCCTGTGGCCTCTTCCCAGCAACCCTTTTTTGCGGGAGGCAGTAGCCTCGGCACAAGCGGTGTGCTGCGAGGATACCCAAAAGGATCCCCGCCTGCAGCGAGTGCCGGAGCTGTGGCAGCCGGCCCAAATTCGGGCTTGGGTGGCCATGCCGATTCTCTATCAAGGGCGGTTGCTGGGCCTATTGGAGCTACACCACGAACACCCTCACCGCTGGCAGCCGGCCACTCTGGAGTTGGCAGAAGCCATTGCCAACCAAGTGGGGGTAGCCCTTTTGCAGGCAGAAGCCTATCAGCACCTAGAAGAGCTCAATCGCCAGTTGGCAGCTCTGGATCAGGCCAAATCAGAGCTGATTGCCGTGACCGGACACGAGCTGCGCACCCCGCTGTCCACCATTCAGGTGTGTTTGGAGTCTTTGGCTAGCGACCCCGACATGCCCCTGGAGATGCGCCAGGAAATGTTGAACACAGCCCTGCAAGATGCCGATCGGCTGCGGGAGTTGGTGCAGGACTTTCTCACCCTCTCCAAGCTGGAAAGTGGTCGCGTTCGCTGGCATATCGAGCCGTTGTCTGCTCAAGAATGTGTGGAGCTGGCCCTGAGCAATGTCAAAGCGCGACGGCGGCACGAAGACTTGCCCACCATCGAGCAGGTGCTGCCCAAACGGCTGCCAATGGTTAGGGCGGATGGGGAGTGGCTGGTGGAGGTGTTGCGTAAGCTGCTGGACAATGCCTGCAAATTTACCCCTTCCACCGGACGGATCTGTATTCGGGCAGAAGTGGAGCCACCAGCCGGTGGATCGACGGGGGCGATGGTGAAGTTCACTGTTGCCGACACCGGGCGCGGCATTGAGCCAGACCGGTTGCAAGCCATCTTCGAGCGGTTTTATCAAGCAGAGGGATCCCTGCGGCGCTCGGTGGGTGGGACGGGCTTGGGGCTAGCCATTTGCCGACTGATCATTGAGGCCATGGGGGGGCGCATCTGGGCAGAATCGGGGGGGATCAATCAGGGCAGTGCCTTCCACTTCACCCTGCCGATAGCGCACCCACACACCCAAGGACAGCCCTCGATCGCTGCTTGAGACTCGAAAGGTGAAGGACCACCGGCCCACTTTGCCTCTGGGATCCACCTGGCAAATTCCAGCTCGAATATCAAATCCCACAAATGGCAATAAAGCTGTTCCCCAGCCCCCCTCTTCTTTGGCAGAAGGGCTGAGAGTGGTCGCGTCAGCGGCGCGGAGCGCTTGGGGAACGAGGTACCTATTGGGCGCGCCTCAAACGGGCTTGGAATGATCCGACAAACTCAGGCAGCGCTCCCGAATGGCTTGTAAGTTCAGGGCCAAATCTTGGCAAATGCGGCGCTCCACCAGACCGACAGGCATTCTGCGGGGAGGCTTGACCTGCAGGTGGTAGGTGAGCAAGGTTTGATGGGCCGACCAATCGGCCAGATCCCAAAACCCCTCGAAGATAAGAAAATCCCCTTGTGTTTTTTGGAAGCGAAGCTGCTGAGGAAAGATCTCCTCGATGGCCAGCACCACCGCAGCAGAAAATTGGGCAAATAAAACCTTTTGGGATCCCACTTGACGTACCAGTGTGCGGCCATTCTCACGGCCAATGACGCGACTTTCCACCAAGTTGGGAATAAACTCTGCCAGATGGTCGTAGTCGGTCAAAACCTGCCAGACCTGCTGCCGCTCCACCGGAATCAGGACGCGACCTCGCACTTGGCAGCGGCGCTCCCCCAAATCCTCCACCTCCACCTGGATGTCTGAGGACTCCGTCCCGCTGACGCCAGCAGGAATGGGGATCCCATCTTCTGGGGTGGGGTCTTGGGGATCCCATTCAGGGTCAGAAGGCATGGCGAGAACTTCAGTCGCGTAGGTGCTGTAGAGCAGTGCGGAAACCGGAGAGGGAATCGATTTTTGACTGGACAAACCATTCGCCAGCAGTTCCAATAGGCTGCCCCCCTGTGTTTTCTATTGTATCAGGGAACTGTATAGCAGATAACGAACTCTAGGGGAGAAGGGCCTGGAAC
>NZ_JANSHW010000183.1:0-8026 GCF_047461815.1 Synechococcus sp. R6-10 | reverse complement strand
GCACTTCTTCTGGGGGCCGGTTTGGATTACGGGGGTTGCCGGGGGAGAGCGACCGGCGGCAGCCTTCACTTCCCCCAATACGCTGGCCATCTACCTGGTGATCCACCTGTGCTTGGCAGCAGGGCTGTGGCTGGATCAGGCCGACAAAGACTGGCCGAGGGTGGTAGGGCTGGGAGCTGTGTTGGGGCTGGGATCCCTCTTGTTGCTGCTGACGGCCTCTCGCAACGGCTGGGGAGCGGGGGGGCTGGCGCTGGTGATAGGGCTGGCCCTACGGCGCTGTTGGTGGGGGATCGGGATCTTGGTCGGCATAGGGTTGGCTGGTTTGGCTGCTGCTTGGGATTGGCCGGGCTGGCGGGCCGTAGTGCCCCGATTGATTTGGAGCCGTCTGGCAGACACCTTCGATCCTCAAGCGCTCTACTTTAGTTCCACCGCCAACCGGCTGGATGCTTGGCAATTCGCCCTGCAGATGGTGCAGGAGCGGCCCTTGACCGGTTGGGGCTGGCAAAGCTTTGCCGCTCTTTACAATGCTCAAGATCCGCCGGAGCTGCTGGGCCATTGCCACAATTTGTACCTGCACCTGGCGGCTGAGGGTGGGATCCCGCTGTTGCTGGGCCATCTGATCCTGTGGGGCTGGATTTTGGCGCGGGGATGGCAAGCTTGGCGGCGCTCGCAAGAAAGCGTCCTGCTGGGGATGCTGCTGGCCTTGACGGCGTTTTTTGCCTCAGGGCTTTTGGATGTGGTGATGTTGGATGGCCGCATCCACCTGTTGGTAACCTTGCTGTTGGGGGCAGTTTGGGGAGCCAGCCTCGAGCAGCGCTCGACAAAGGGCCAATGCAACCAAGATCTGGGATAGCTTTCCCAAGGGGGTCACGGTTGAATGCCCCACCATGGGCGTCGGCGCTGCCTGGCAATAGGGAATGACTCTTGACCTAGCAGTAAATCCAAAATCCATGGGTTCCCACCCGTAGGAAATCCTTGTGGTAAACCTGTACCGAGATGTGCTGTGGCCTCTGCTTTTTTCTGGGCTGAGAGCCGACCCGGAAGCGGTCAAGATGGGCCTGCTGCGCGCCTTGCATTGGATCGATGCCACCCAGGCCACCGGGATCCTATCGGCTCTGGAGCGACTGTTTTGCTACCGGGATCCCCGGCTAGCGGTGTCGCTGTGGGGCCTTACCTTTCCCAATCCCCTTGGATTGGCTGCGGGCTTCGACAAAGATGGCCTGGCTCTGGGCGTCTGGCCCAGCCTAGGATTTGGTTTTGTAGAGGTGGGCACCGTCACTCCTCAGCCCCAACCGGGCAACCCCAAACCTCGCCTGTTTCAACTGCCCCAAGATCGCGCTGCCCTCAATCGCATGGGCTTTAACAATCAAGGGGCGGCGGCTCTGGCCGAACGGTTGCGTCGGCTACACCAACGTCCCATCCCCATCGGAATCAACCTGGGCAAAGCCAAAATCACCCCCCTAGAAGAAGCGGCTGCCGATTACCTGGCCAGCTTCCGGCTGCTCCAGGATCTGGGGGACTACTTTGTGGTCAACGTCAGCTCCCCCAACACGCCGGGGCTGCGATCCCTGCAAGCTGCTGAGCAACTGGAGCCCATCCTGTCTGCCTTACAGCGGGAAAATCAGAAGCGAAAACCCCTCCTGGTGAAGATCGCCCCCGATCTGGACTGGCCCGACATCGACAGCATCCTGGAGCTGGCCCAAGACCATCAACTGGCCGGGATTGTGGCCACCAACACCACCCTCCGCCGCGATAACCTGAAGACCCGTTTCCTGCCTGGCCGCGGGATCCCCTTCGCACCAGCGGAGTCTAGGCCAATCCTTGCAGAAGCCGGCGGGATCAGCGGTGCCCCCTTGCGGGAGCGTTCCACCCAAGTCATCCGCTACATCCACCGCTCCACCCAAGGAAAATTGCCCATCATCGGAGTGGGGGGCATCTTCACCTTGGCCGACGCCTTGGAGAAACTGGAAGCGGGAGCCAGCCTGCTGCAGGTCTACACCGGCTGGGTTTACGAAGGGCCGGGTATGGTGCCGCAATTGCTCCGAGGCCTAGCCCGCTCTTCTCCCCCCAGCCCTGATGTTACACTTCCCCCAGAGAATACCCCTGTGGGTCAGATCCAGGCGTAAGATCGTTAGGGATCCCTGAGGAAGCTTGCCGGTGAACCTGCTGCAACACCTCTTCAAAACCCCCCATCCGGTCATTGGGGTAGTTCATTTGTTGCCGCTGCCCACCTCGCCCCGTTGGGGGGGGGACTTGGAATGGGTGATCGCTCAGGCAGAACAGGCAGCTACTGCCCTGGCTGCAGGAGGGGTAGACGGGATCCTTGTCGAGAACTTTTACGATGCCCCCTTTGCCAAGGATCGGGTGGACGCAGCGGTGGTCAGCGCCATGACCGTCATCGTCCAGCGGCTGAAAACCCTGGTCTCGCTGCCGGTTGGGATCAATGTCTTGCGCAACGATGGCTGCAGTGCTCTGGCAATTGCCGCCTGCGTGGGGGCGCAGTTCATCCGGGTGAATGTGCTCTGCGGGGCGATGGTGACCGACCAAGGCATCATTGAGGGGAATGCCTACCGCCTGCTGCGCTATCGCCGGGAGCTGGGGGCTAACATCAAGATTTTCGCCGATGTGCTGGTGAAACACGCCCAACCCCTAGGTCCCATCAGCCTGGATGCGGCTATTACCGACACGGTGGAACGTGGCCTGGCCGATGCCATCATCCTTTCCGGCTGGGCCACCGGCAAGCCACCCCTTCTGGAGGAGCTGGAGCTGGCCCGCAAAGTTGCTCCTCAGGTGCCGCTGCTCATCGGCTCGGGGGCTACTGCTGAAAACATCGGCAGCCTGATCCGGCGGGCAGATGGAGTAATTGTGGCCAGTTCTCTGAAGCGGTCTTCCCGTTCCGCAGGCATGCCGGCAGGCTATTCGGATCCGTTTCCCATGATCGACCCGATTCGGGTGCGGCAGTTTGTGGAAGCACTGCACCTTGCGCTCCGTGAGCGGGCCTCCAACCATGCTTGTCTGGCCGCTCCCGGTTCTGGTTCCAACTAGCTGTTGGCGCTAAGATTGGGATCCGACTACAATGGGCGATTCCTCTTTAGCTATGCCATCCCTTGATCTGGAGGGCTTGGATTCTGCGTACCACCCTTCTGGTTCAGCAGAAGAAGCCTTTTGGAGCTCTGTTCCGGCTCGCACCCCCCGCATTTGGGTTGTCGATGATGACCCAGTGGTTCGTTGCTACATTATCAATGTTCTCACAGGCTCCCAGTACTACGTGGAAAGCTGGGAAAGCGGCCGAGCAGCTTGGGATTCCTTGCAAAGCTTGGAAGAGAGCGAGTGGCCCGACATGGTGATCTGCGACTGGGTCATGCCTGAGATGTCGGGGGTAGAGTTCTGTTGCCGTCTCAAGGGATCCGCCGCAGGGCAGTTTGTCTATTTCATTTTGCTCACGTCCCGTTCTGAAGTTGAGGCTCGGGTAGAGGGGCTGGATGCGGGGGCGGATGAATTCATCACCAAGCCGGTCGATCCCGAGGAGCTGCGGGCGCGGGTGCGGGCAGGGTTACGTCTCCAGCGGCTCACCCAAGCTTTGGCCCAGGCCAACCGGCAATTGCGAGCCCGCAACGAGCTGTTGGAGTCTTTGTCTTTGACGGATCCCTTGACCGGGGCGTTGAACCGGCGAGCTCTGGATCAGGCACTGCCCCATTTGCTCAAGCAGGTGGGAGCCCGCGGGGAAGCTCGCTACCGCTATCTCTGCCTGCTGATGATGGATGTAGATCACTTTAAGCAAATCAACGACAGCCACGGCCACTACATTGGCGACTGTGTGCTGCAGGCCATCGTCGGGCGGCTGCAAAATCAACTGCGGCCCTCCAGCCTGCTCTACCGCTATGGTGGGGAAGAATTTGTTTGCCTTACGCCCGGACTTAGCCCCTCTCGCTGTGGTCGCTACGCAGAGTCTCTGCGGCAGGCTATCGCCAAACGGCCCATTGACATCTCCCCCAAGCGCAGCCTGCCTGTTACCATCAGCATCGGTGGGGTCGTGCTCAGCGAAGACTACCGCCTGGAGCCGGAAGCTGCCTTGCAGCAGGCGGATAGCGCGCTCTACCAAGCCAAGCAGGCGGGGCGCAACCGAGTTCACATCCTCACCCCAACCCCAGAGGTTTATCTGCCCTCTTCCAGCGGATAGCCAGAGGCCACCGCCAAGGCTTCCAGAGAGCGAACGCCTGTGTAGGTGCGGCCATTGATGATCCAGGTGGGATAGCTGGTGATCCCCGCTTCTGTACATTCTCGAGCCTGTGGAGTGCCGGGGCCGTTGGGGGAGCACTCCACGTAGGGCACTTGCTCAAAAGCCGATCCGAACAGCTCCTTTTGGTCTTGACAATGGGGGCACCAATAGGCCCCGTACATAGTGCCGCCGATCTGCCGCAGGTGGGCTGCTAACCCTACCGCCAGGGGGCTAGGCGGGGGAACTTGGTTGGCGTACACCCCAATCGTGGTCACCAACGTGAGAAAGGCCACCAGAATGTAGCTGAAGGCCAGCTTGCCCCAATCCAACCAGCGGTGGCCCAGCACGGTCACCAGCCCCAGCCCCGCCACCAAGATAATCGCGGTGGTGCAATACATGCAGAATTGCCGCAGCACCGCCACCATCAGGTAAAGCATGTACATCTCAAAGGCGGTCATGGCGGAAACCAAGCCAAACAGGGCCGGCCAGCGCCACCGCTTCACCAGTGGGATCCCATCCGGCAGCACCGCCAGCGCCAAGACTCCCAGAAACCCCAGCAGGCCAACAGCCGCTGTCGGGATCCCCAAAAACTCTGCCCAACGGCTGGAGAGCACCAGGTCACACCCCCCATCCCCCGTGCAGAAGGCAGCGGGCTGCTCCGTCAGCTTGGTGTAGGTGAGATAGGCCGTCAACAGGGATCCCAGGCTGGCCAAGATCGCCAAGATCAGACGGGAATGGCGCTGCAGCCAGGTCTCTTCTTGGGCTTTGAGTTTGAGATAAGAAGCCATGGAGTTTCAGGGGTTTCAGCAGTTGGACACCCCCGATTATAGTGGGGTGGAGCTGGGCTCGTCCGTGGGATCCGACGCAGAAGAGCGCACCTGGGCGGCAAACCTGTCTCCCAGCGGATCCAGCTCCCATAGGGATCCCAGTTTGGAGTCGGAGATAGGCCGGTCGCAGAGGCCCCAACGGCGGCGGAAGTAACGGGCCAGATCTTTTTCTGCCAGGGCCAGGTAGACCGGGCGACCATGAGGGCAAGTGTGGGGGTTGGCGGTGCGCTGCCAAGCTTCCAACAGCTTTTGCATCTGCTCCAAGGTCAGCGGGATCCCATTGCGCAAGGCCCCTCGACAGGCCACCGCCACCTGGGCTGCCTGCACATCTTGACAACGGCTGAGCTCTAGCAGGGATCCCTGTACCTCTTCTGGATCTTCCGAATCCAAAGCCAAAGGGAGGCGTCGAATGAGATGGGTATTGGGGCCGAAGGGTTCCGGCTCCAGCCCCAACTGCTCCAACCGCTCCAGGGCTTGGGGCGATAGTCCTTGCAGCGTTACGGGCGTCGCCGGTGCCACCAGTTGCCAATGCTGCTGGATGTACTCATAGCGAACTCGCTCGTGGGCCAGGTGTTGCTCCACCAGCCATAACCCCTGGGGGTGCTCTGCCAAGATGTAGGTCCGATGCAGTTGGGCCAGCGCCTTGAGGGGGGGCAGGAGAGAAGTTGGGCGGTCAGAGGGAGGAAAACGGCTCTGGAGATCGGGCGAGACTCGATAGACCACCTTGGCCTCGCTGGCCCGGATCAGATGCACAGAGCGGCGGCTGGCCTGCTCGGATCCCAATTGCAGAAGGGAGTGCAGGTGTTGGCGCAACTGCTCCTGGCGGGCCGTCAGATTCTCCAGGTAGAGCTCGCTTTTGGCAGGATGACGGTTCCAATCCACCTGCTCTGGGGGCAGGCGCAGGTGAACAACCACCAGTGGATGACGGTGGCGAGGCAACGCGTGGTGAAAAACCGACTGGATCAGCCGTTGCCAGTCGGGCATCTGCACAAACCGTCCGTTTACGGCCACACGGATCCAATCGGGGTGGGGGCGATGCAGGCGATCCGGCAGGCCCAGCACCACTTCCCAATCGCTATCCCCATCCTGGATCCGCCGATAGCGCAGATCCGTGGGATCCACCTGCGGCAACACCTGCAGCAGCAGATCTTGCAGAGACTTTCCCGGCCAGAGGCTGAGCAGCAATTGCCCTTCCTGATGCACCTGCCAACTGACCCAAGGATGGGCTAGGGCCGCATTTTGCACCAGGGTTAGGAGCGGGCGAGTTTGGGGCAAAGCCCGACGGCGCAGAGGCCAGTCGGCAAACAAATCCGCAACCGTGACCACCGTTCCCGAGGCAGTGGCTGCCGGCTGCTTGTGGATCAGCTCCCCCTGTCGGTCGTAGGCGGCCAGCCAGCCGTGAGCATCAGAAACGTGGCGGGTTTGGATAGCTAGGGATCCCAAGCGGGCCAGGCTGTGCAGGGCTTCCCCACGAAATCCCAGGCTGCGACCTTCCAGTTTGCTGGTGGTATGGCGGCGGGCCACCTGCTCCAGTTCCGAAGCCGGGATCCCGTGGCCGTTATCCCCCACCCGCACCTGCCAGCGAGTCGGCCAGATCTCCACTTGAATGCGGGTGGCCTGGGCATCGAGGGCATTTTCCAGCAATTCCCGCAGAGCAGCCCCCAGAGAGTCGATCACCTCTCCTGCCGCCATACGGGCAATCCGTTCCGGGGTCAGGGGTTGGATCTGGAACATGACACCCATCCTGCCAATCTGATGGTCAGGGGCCAACAGAGCCTTAGCTTAACCTTCTCTTGCGGTTTCTGCGGCGGGCAACAGGAGCCTTGCACGCTCTAACCGGTTGAGGTCTGCAGAGGGGGGAAGTGCGCTCGATTTTCCGCTGGCCATTTCTACCGATTCGTTCCAAAGAGGCAATCAAAGCCAGATAAGATTTACATAGGAATAACTTTCATGCTACTGAGGATTTGGCCTCTTCTGATTTTTTGGGTTTCCAGAATATTTTTTGTGTATTGGCAATGTTCTCAACACGGCAGAACTGCAGCAAACTTTGAGCCTTTTATCAGATGCAGATTTTGTGGATGGTGCCCTGACAGCGAGTTGGAATGCCAGGTTTGTCAAAAACAATAGGCAACTGCCCGAGGGATCCCTGCAGCAACAGCAGATCCAGGAGACCATTTCTGCGGCTCTAGATCCCAATTGCCGTTTAGCTTGATCTGGAAGTGGCCCAACGGCAGGAACTGCGTAAACCCCAGCCAAGCACAGCTTCAAAAGGTCGGGCTTTCCCATGAGCAGTATGCAGGGCGTCTTCTACTGCTTATCCAAAAGGGCTCCCGTTTCCGGTTGATGCCAAGCGGCTAAGGTCGAGCCCCTCACAATAGGAAAATGGGCTGGGATCCTTCAGCCCCCGGCAAAGTTGGTAGAATAAAGTCAGCCTTCGCCTTGAACTTGAATTTGGATAGGGACTGGGGTCGACCGTTGGGATCCTCGGCTATGTTCGACAAACTGCTCTTTCCCATCGATAACTCGCGTGAGACCAGCCACGCCTTGCCCTTGGTGGCGGACATAGCACAGCGCTACAAGAGCCAAGTGTATTTGCTTTCTGTGCTGGATGATACGGAGCTTGACCCGGAGCGAGCCGAGCAAGCCCGGCAGAACATCCACAACCTGCTTAAGCAAACGGAGTCTGGCCTGCATCAAATCGGCCTTAGCAACGTCAAGAGTGAGTATCGAGAGGGGAAGGTACCTTTTGTCATCTGTGATGTGGCAGACGAGCTGGAGATCAGCCTGATTGTGATGGGCTGCCGCGGCCTCACCCTATCTGGAGAGGGGCAGAACAACTCCGTGAGCCACCGCGTGATCGATCTCTCCCCCTGCCCGGTGTTGGTCGTGCCCTGAGGAGAGGGATCCCATTGACCAAAAGGCGCGGCAAGCCCCGTCCTTCAGGGCGGGGAAGGATAGCGCCGACCGTAGCCGACGCCCT
>NZ_JANSHW010000182.1:0-982 GCF_047461815.1 Synechococcus sp. R6-10 | reverse complement strand
GATAGGCCCCCTCTCCACGCACTGCCTCTGAGATCAACACCCCCACCGGATACAGGCCCGTGGGATGAAACTGCACAAACTCCATATCCTGCAGAGGCAGGCCGGCCCGCGCCACCATCGCCATGCCATCGCCGGTGGAAGCAAAGTCGTTGGAAGTGGAGTTGTAGATGCGCCCATAGCCGCCTGTAGCCAACATAACCGCCTTGGCCCGCAGCACTTCCAGCCGCCCGCTGGCCTGCTCCAACATCACCACGCCCTGGACTTGGTTTTCTGCCAGGATCAGATCCAGCACATACCATTCGCTGTAGAGCTTGACCCCAAAACGCTTGAGGTTGCTCACCAACTCGTGCAAAATGGCTTGCCCGGTTTTGTCGGCGGCATAACAGGTGCGCGGGTGGCTGTGTCCCCCAAAGGCCCGCTGGGCAATGCGGCCATCCGGCAGGCGGGAGAACAAGACCCCCAGGTGTTCCAGGTCGATGATCACCTCAGGGGCTTCCCGGGCTAGAATCTCCACCGCATCTTGATCCGCTAGGTAGTCGGATCCCTTGACGGTATCGAAGGCATGAGCCTCCCAGGAATCTTGCGGATCAACATTTTGTAAGGCGGCGGCAATGCCCCCTTGGGCTGCTACCGAGTGGCTGCGAATGGGATGGGTTTTGGACACCAAGGCCAGGTCGAGGCTGGGATCCCGTCGCATAACCTCCAAAGCCGCTCGGCAACCGGCCAGCCCTCCCCCAATGATGACAATGTCGTGTTCCAGCATGGATGCAGGCAAGCTCTCGCAAAGGATTCCGCCACAGCCAGGATGGCGTTTTCCCATTATGGCCGGCCCCAGCAGCCTCTCCAGCAGCAGCTGAGTATAGCTCGTTATCAGCAGCGGTGCGGTGCCGTAGGCTTACCACTTTCTGCTGTAAACTACCCGACTCCGACCGCTAAAGCGGTACGGAGCGGGCTTTCAGTAGCCCTGAGCCTGCTCTGCTCC
>NZ_JANSHW010000181.1:0-893 GCF_047461815.1 Synechococcus sp. R6-10 | reverse complement strand
TCAATCCTGGGATCTGCTGCAGCTCAAAGGGCGGATGCCAGTGGTAGCCGGTGGCCTGGGGGCACTTGACCAGGCGCAGGCCCAAACGTTTTAGCCGCACCCCCAGCTCCAGGTCTTCCCAGCCGTAGAGGTGAAACCGCTCGTCAAAGGGGCCGGCGGGGGTTTCGCAGGCCAGCTCCAACCAATGGCGGGCAATGGCCACGTTGCCGGTGGCGAAAAAGGCTGCCGAAAAATCGGTGGGCTTGAAGGGTTCGGAGCGGGGATCCTGAAAATTGCTCGTGTTGATCACCCGCCCGTAGGTGAAGACCTTGGCCTCGTGGGGGGAGCGGGGATCCCCTGTGACGCCGTGTCGTCGCAGCATCTGGGCGTGGCTGGCCAAGAAGTGATCCACCACCACCAGGTCGCTGTCGATAAAGACGATGAGGGATCCCTGGGCGTGGCGAAACCCCAAGTTGCGGGCAGCGGCGGGGCCGCGGTGCTCCTGCTGCAACAGTTTCCACTGGGGCAAGCCAACGGGGTTGTTCTGCAGCCATTCCACTGTGCCATCGGTGGAGCCATCGTCCACCACCACCACCTCGTAGCCCTCGTAGGGGCCGGGCTGCTGCTGCGCCAGGGCCCGCAGACACTGCTCCAAAATGGGACGGCGGTTGTAGGTGGGAATGATGACGCTGATGTACACCGGGGATCCCTGGAGATGGCCGTGCAACCTTAGAGCAAAAGTTGAGCAAAACGCTTCAGGGAGGAGGGGTTCGCGCTGCCTGTTAGGCTAGAGGGCTTTTAGGAGCATGACTCTAGTCAATAATAAGCTCAACTATACTGAGAATAATGTATAATATGTTCAGTACGGATTACTACCAGTTGATCTTTCTGTTTACTTTCGAGTCTGCCAACAT
>NZ_JANSHW010000180.1:0-10465 GCF_047461815.1 Synechococcus sp. R6-10 | reverse complement strand
GTAGGTTACAGTGCGGGATAGCCCCCCTACCTGCACCGGATCCGCTTCCAAAACCGTTACCGGGTAGCCCTGCTTGTTCAGCTCGTAGGCGGCACTCAATCCAGCTGGCCCCGCCCCAATCACCACTGTGGACTGCACTCTGGATAGCTGCCTTGAGGTACCATCTGGTAGTATAGCAAAGGGATTGCAGTTTGACGGCGTTGGCTGTCTTTTGTGGTGTGTTCTGATTCACCCAGTTCAACGCCTGCACAAAGGCATCTATTGTCGCATCCAATTTTGCAGCTTGCGACTGGGACACCTTGAGTTTGCAAGCTACAGTCAGGACTTGGGTCATGCGCCGATTGTACTTCATCAAGGAAGGCCGCATTCCTTCCGGCACTGACCCTGGATAGTGGTGAGTGGGTAGTGACTAGCCACTAGTCACTAGCCACTAATAGAGTGCGGGGCTCCTGCGGGTTCTAGCTGAAAACAGCACGTCCCGGTTGGCTGGCCACCAATCAGGATCTGATCTTGGCCTTGGCCGATCACCTCTCCACCGCCATTCGGCAGGCGGAACTGTTCCAACAGGTTCAGGAACTGAGCCGCACCCTGGAAGAAAAGGTACAGGCCCGCACCGCCCAACTGGAGCGCCAGGTACAGGAATTGCAGCGGCTGGATCGCCTGAAAAATGACTTCCTTAGCACGGTGTCCCACGAGCTGCGCACTCCTCTTTCCAACATGAAAATGGCCATCCGCCTGCTCAGCTCCGTCCTGCTGCCTGCCCAGGGCGCTCCCAGATCCCCGGATCTGGCCAAAATCTCTCAGTACTTGAAGGTGTTGGACAACGAATGTGAGCGGGAGATCAGACTGGTCGAGGATCTGCTGGAACTGCAGCAGTTGGAGATGCTCAAGGGACTCCGTCCCGCTAACGCGAACGGTTCACAGCGGCCCTGCTGGTTGGAGCTGCAAGAGTGGTTGCCCCAGATCGCGGAGCCCTTTGCTCAGGAGGCCCATAGTCACCATCAGCGCTTCAGCCTTGGGATCCCTCCAGGACTGCCTGCCATTTTTACCCTGCCGGGAGTGCTAAAGTCGGTGCTGGCGGAATTGCTGAAAAATGCATGTAAATTCACCCCTGCTGAGCACCTGATCAGCCTTCAGGCCACCTGCCATTCCGACCACCTGGACATCCAAGTCCTCAACACCAGCGTAACCATTCCCCTGGAAGAGCAAAAGCGGGTATTTGAGAAGTTCTATCGGGTGCCCAGCGCGGATCCCTGGCGGCAAGGGGGGACAGGGTTGGGGTTGGCCCTTGTGCGGCAGCGGGTAAGCCTGTTGCAAGGAAGCATTCACCTCAACAGCGGGGCCAGCCACACCTGCTTTACCTTGCGGCTGCCTCGGGTTCTCCCTGCCTTTGGCCAAGGCAAGCCAGCTCAGCCTAGGGTGTAGGCGTCGGGGTAGCCGGCTTTGGAGAGTTGGAAGCTTCCCCTTCCTGCAAAACTTCTTGCAAGCGGGCCCGAACCCGCTGGTTGAGAACAGGATTTTCGTTGGCCAAGGTCATCAATTCGCGGTATTGAAGCACTGTCAGCCCTTGCTCCTCGACAATGCGGCTGGCTTGGGTTTCTGTGCGCTGCATAATTTGCTCGTACTCCTCCTCGTTCTGGGTTTCCCGCAGTTGGGCGCTCGCTTCCCGGATCAGGGGATCCAACTCCAACAGAATCCGCACCAACTGTTCCACCTGGGCATCGGTGACTTGCTCTGGGGTCAGGGCTGGAGATGCCACAGGGCTGGGAGTTGCTGTGGCCGGAGCCCCCCCCGAAGTCGGAGAAGCAGTTGCAGCAGGGCCGGGCGACGGGGTTGCTCCCTGTGCCCAAGCCGGCAGGGATCCCAAGCTGAGTCCCAGACCCATCAGCAACGCGAATTTCATCATGCCCAAAACTCCCCAAACCCAGACAAGATAGACCTAAGCCCTTGAGGTGCAGCCAAACCTGAAGCCAGACTAGCAAGATGCCTGAATTCCGTCTAATCGGTTCAACGCAGTCCTGAATGCCCATCAAGCTCATCCCAGCTTGCCGGCACCTGAGGCGGGATCCATCCAATCCCTACGGTACCAGAACTCCTCACTCCAGGGCTCCCAGGATGAACTCGCGAAAGGGCTGTGTGGACATGCTGGGGATCTGCAGTGGATCTCTTGTAGAAACAAGAAGTTGGTTGTACAGTCTTACATGCGCTGTTCAACGGTAGCCCGGCACCGGAGTGCCCCTTTCTCTCCTCGGTTGAGCAGCTCCAGACTTGCAGCATTGGCAATTGACTTAGCACTTCAGCCCAAAGGGGGTTGTCTTGAAGCTGAGCTTAGGTATATGTTCTGTTGAGTATCGTTTTTGTTAATGTTAGGCTAGGGGCCAGATTTGATGCGGATCTCCCACATCGGCATCTGACTTTCTTCGCAGGTGTCAGAGCCCGTGGATCCCCTATCAATATCAGCAGTCAACCTAGCAAACGCCCAATCGCCAGCTCTCTTTGCAGGCGATTGTTGGAGGATTTTTTGTTCGGAGAAAGGTTCCCGATTAGATTTTTTTGGGCGCGTCCATAAGTAACCCTTCAAGGGCTTTGAGGGCGACTGCTGTCTTTATTGCCTTTGTAAAAGATGATAACAAAAATGGGTAAAAGTTATTGCTTTTCTTAAGCAGCGCTGATATATTCTTTGCGGTTGCGGTTGTTCGGTCATCCTTCTACAGGAGGCTTACATTGGTTAGGAGAAGAAAGCGTAAGAGCCGCCGTCGTCTGGAAGGGCGCAAGATTTTAGATCACATTCCTCAATTTAATTTGGACAGTGGTGAGGAGAAGTCTGTAACCGCTGCTCGAAAATATATTCAGGAGAAGTCTATTCAGCCCCCCGCACTTATTTTGGTGCGGCGAAATGAGCATACCGTTGATCGGTTTTTTTGGGCGGAGAAGGGGTTGTTCGGCGCGCAATATGTCGAGGAGAACCACTTCCTTTTTCCCAGCCTGCGAGCTTTGTTAGCAGAGGTTGCGGCTGAAAAGCCAGAGAAAAAATCCTCGAAGACCCTTGCAACTGCCGCTCGCTAGCCTCTGACCAGCTTTTCCTATTAGCAGGAGCTCAGGAAACAGCCCCCCTACCCTGGGGGGTTTGTTGCAGCCGCTCTCAGAAGATCGAAAGAACTGACCCTGTGTACGGGATCCCTCCCCACGGGTTGAGCTTCTGATACCTCACTCCCCATGCTGGATCTGCTGGCGGCAGCGAGGGAGCCACGCGCTACCCTACAAGGGATCCCGTCGGGAGATGCCGGATGAGCCGACTGCCTCAGACCACTGCCCACATCCAAATTACCCGCCGCTCTTGGCAAGAGGGTGCCATTGAGGGGGAAGTCAATGCCAATGGTTGGGTTTGGCGCTTTTGCTGGCGCTTTCGGGCCGGAGAACTCAGAGTGGAGCCTTCTGTGGGGCGAGCTTTGATTTGCGAGCCCTTGAGCCGCTTTCTGGAAAAATCCGACTATCTGCTGGAACCGGGCAGCAACTACTCGTTTGTGATTCGCAGCAGCTTGTGAACTCTCAATCTGAGCAGATCTGAGCAGAGCTTTTGCCCAGCACCAAAGACCGGGGCTGAGCAATGGAAGGCACCTGCTACGGTGACCCAGAAACCAGGTCTCAAGCCCCGTGGGCGAAGAGTGCCTCCCCTCTCACTCCTGTCGCGCCCAAGCTGTTCGCACTTGAAAGAATCCTCGCCCTCTAGGCAGGGGGGTAGTCAATAAAGCTGCAGCAGCCTTTGGTCTTCGGCGGGGGAGGAGGCACATCCAGAGCTGGGTTGCACTCAAAGAAGCCCAGGGGCTTGAGCATAAAGCCGATGTAGCTAACCGGCATCACTGGCCAGTCCTCGGTGCGGGGGAAGTGATTGCAGCCAAAGCTATACCAGAGCACCAGGCGGGTGTTTTCCAGGGAGCGGTTCGCTTGCGTCCATTGCACCAGCCCTTCGCCACCGGGATGTTGGTTGGGGTAGTTCCCTGCTGGGAACTTCTCGCCGGGATGGTAGGGCGTGGCCCAGAGGTGGTGGGCCAGGTATCCTGCCCGTCGGTACAGCCAAGAGTCGGGGTGGGCCAAAAGCTGGACGTTTTCCCCCGGCATCAGTTTGTAGGCCACCGGCTGTCCCAGGCGGTTGTGGCGATTGGGGTTGACAATCTTCCAATAGCGGCCCCGCAAGGGATCCACCGTTTGCTTAGCCTCCTGCTCGGTTTTGAGCAGGGTGGAGCGGGCGCGAAAGGCGTTGCCGTGAGGGTTATCCGGCCCCAGAGGCAGAGGTTCTGCATGCACTTCATAGAGGGAGTTGCACGGCCCATCCACCGCCATATCGAGGCGGACAGTGAAAAAGTGCTGGTGGTTGAGGCCAGACAATTGGGGTGCCACCAAGACGCCAAACTCCGGCTCTTCCCCCGGCAACGTGGCGCAAGTGTTGATGATGCCGGTGAGCTTGGCTTCAAACTCCAGCGTGCCATCCTGGTAGAAGTACCAGAAAAAGCCGTAGTCGTAGTTGCCAATGGTGGTGAAAAAGGAAAGCACCAACCGCCGCGAGCGCCGCACCTGCGCCCGTTCCGTGCGCCAGTCGGTGTGCTTCCAGAGCACCCCAAAGTCCTCCTCGTGCATACAGACGGCATTTTTCAAAAGCATGGGCTCGCCGCTGTTGGTGGGCAACCAGGCATCGAAGTAGTAGATCTCTCCCAAGCAGTCGCAGCCCAGCTGCAGGGAATTGGCCTGCATGCCAATGCCGTATTCCCCCACATCAAAGGCATTTTTGCGACAGTGGGGATCCCGCGGATCCCCGTAGGGCACCACCATCTCTGCTACCGAAGCCCGATAGAGAATGGGGCGAAGGCGGCCTTGATCCTCGTAGCTCACCTGGTGGAGGACGAGCCCCTCTCGCGGGTTAAAGCTGATGCGCAGATCCCACTTCTGCCAGCGGATGTGGTGGCCGTCCACCTGGAAGCTCACCCCTTGGGGCTGAGTGATTTCTAGCGGCTTCAAGTCTTGGCGAAAATCTTTGAAAAACAGCTCGTCGAAGTTACCGGACTCCGGCGGCAAGGGCCACAGACCCCGATCCTCCACCTTGACAACTTGCATGCGGTTGAGGTCAATCCAGGGGTAGAGCCCCTCGATGGGGCGGGCATAGCCGTTGTCGCAAGGGGAAGTACGTAGGAAACAAAAGCCTCGCACCAGCCGCCGCCCTTCTTCTTCCGGGATCCCGAAGTAGCCCACCGTCCAGTAGTCCACCATCACCAAATCCACATCGGCAATGCCTCGGCGCTGCAAAGCCGCTAAAAACTGGGGATCCTCCTTGAGCAGGCGGTCGCAGGCGTACACCTCATCGTCGAGCAGAGGGGGCTGCACGCCCGCAATGAGCTGCCAAGAGCGCACCTGCTGTGTTGACAGAGAGACCACGGCTTCGTAGGTGTTGCCACTGGCCGGATCCAACAGCACCACGAAAGCCTGCCGATCCCACGGCTGCCCCGGCTGCCAAGTTTCCATCCAAGGCCGCTCCGGCTCTTGTAGCTGGATGGTTACAAAGCGCCACTGAGAACTGAGGGGCCGTTGCCGGCGCAGGATCTGCACCACCTGCCGCATTTCCTCGGCGCTAAGGGGATCCAAGGGGTGGCCTTGGGGCAATGAAGCCTGGCCAAGCAAAGCAGATTCACTCGACTGGCTATGTCGATCCAAACTGGGAGAAACTTCACAAACCACAGCAATAACCTTGAATTCTTCAGTTGGAAAATGATTGAGCTGAGCTAGGAAAAAATAGGGAGAAGTCTGCTGAGAAAGGTCAAAGGGATCCCTTCGCTCGCCATGCCGCGGGCCAGCCCATCAACCCAACTCAGAGAATCCAGAAAACCTAACAGCAGGCTAAACAGACTATCCTGTTGCCATCGCCAACATCGGGCAACTTTGCAAGAGATACCCGGGGAAAGGAAAACTTAAGCCAAAGCCCAAGGAAGTGAAGACAACCTCGGCCCTGCTAATTGTCCAGATCTAGCAATCTTCTGTTTCCCCGTCCGATAACCAAATGAAGAGGGCAACGGCACCTTGAGAAGCCGCGCCAGGGCGAACAGGAAACCGTCAACCCATCGGGAAAATCTGAATGCAGGTCTTACTACAGATAAACCCAAACTCGAGAGCAGGAGAAGTTTTCTGTGATTAAACGTCAGGCTTAACGTTGCACAGGAAAGCATAAAAAAGAGAAAACGCTTCACGCAGGCTAAGGGCAGGATCACACCGAGAAAGCTCAACGCAACGTCAACTCTCGCAAGAGCGCAAAGACATCTCGAAGCCTGCCCTGACCCTACCTGCCAGGGGGATCCCACCACTTGGGATCCGAAATGCAACTGACGATACTATAGCAGAGGCACCCCCCTTTCCCACAAGCCCGGCCCAAAGCCTCCTGGTCGCATCAGCAGGGTGTGACCCTAGGCCTTCTCCCCGTGAAGTTGAAGTCCAGCTCAAGTTGAAGGTTTGGTGTCGGAGAACACATATCTAAGAGTTACCCTGGAGCCATGCTTAAGGTTAGGAATTTCTAACAGTTCGAATAGTAGGATCTCCCAGGTTCTCTGAAAATTGTCCACAATGAGGCAGGGCTCATAGAATCTGGTGAGGGAGATGGCTTCAACTCGATACCGCCTGGTGCCGGTGCGGCCAGGAGACGGCAGCTTTTATCCAGAGCATCTCTATTTGGCCTTAGAAGCCACCCAACTGGGCTATTGGCAACTGGATCTGCGCACCTGGGAGTTGAGTGCTTCTCCCCAGTGCAAGGCCAAATACGGGCTGGATCCCGGCCAAGATTTCACCCTGGAAGTGTTTTTGCAGCACGTTCACCCAGAAGATCGCCAAAGGGTGAAAGAAGCTTTGCAGACGGCTGGGCCCAGGGCGGTAGAGGGGGATCCCAACTTTTCGGTGGAATATCGGGTTTACCAGGCCGACGGCCAGATGCGCTGGCAGCTTTCCCAGGGGATTGTGCTCTTGGGGCCGAAAGGGGATCCCGGCGAGATTGTCGGCGTGACCCTGGATATCAGCGAGCGCAAGCAATTAGAGATCACCTTGGCCGAGCGAGAGCGCCACTATCGCCAGCTCCTGGAAGCCCTGCCCGACATGCTGCTTCGTCTGGATCGCCAGGGCCGCTGTCTGGAGTTCAAGCCGCCCAGCCATTTTTCTGTCCCCCATCCCCCTGCCTACTACCTGGGCAAAACTCCTGAAGAGCTGTTTCCTGATACCGGTTGCACCGGTGGGGCGGAACCCATAGCCCAAGCCATTCGCGAGCATCTGGAGCTGGCCTTGGCAACCCGGCAAGCTCAAGAGATCGAATACCCCTGCCCAGAGGGATCCCCTCAGCCCCAATATCGCCAGGCCCGCATCGTTCCCTTTGGGGAAGATCAAGTGCTGGTGATCATCAGAAACATCACCCCTCGCAAGCAAGCTGAGCTGAAACTGCAGCGGCAATTGCAGCGAGAAAGACTGTTTAATCAGCTCATTCAGGCCATCAACACCTCTCTGGACTTACCCACCCTATTTGATGTGGCGGTGCGGGAAGTGGGGGCAGTGTTGCAGGCAGCACGAGTTACCCTTTATCAGTACCTGCCCGCTGAGGCCGTGTGGTTGGGCATTGCCAGCCATAGCCGATTTCCTAATTTGCCCAACAATCTGAACCTGCGACTGCCGGATAGCAGGGATTTTATGGTTTTCGATCATTTGAAACGGCTGCAAATTTTTCATGTCCAGGATCCGGAGCAGATTGCCGATCCCTTTGCCATTTATGAGAAGCGAGAATACCAACTGGGCCCTTGGCTGGTGATCCCGGTGGCTTGTCAGGAACAAATGTGGGGCGGGCTATCGCTGCGGCGCCTGACTTCAGATCCGGATTGGCAAACCGATGAGATCGAGTTGGCCAAGGCCATTGGGGAGCACCTGGCAGTGGCCATTCAGCAGGCAGAGCTTTATCAAAAGCTGCAACAGACCAATGCTGAATTGGATTACCAAGTGCGGGTGCGCAATGCAGAGCTCGAACAAGCTTACAACGACGAAGCGCTACTCCAGCTCATCACCGAAGAAATTCGCTCCACTTTGGATGAACAAAAAATCTTGGAAACGGTAGCCCGAGAACTGGCCCTGAGCTTGAACCTATCCAATTGCACCATTGCCCTTCATGACCCAGAGCGGCAGGTCAGCGTTTTGGCGGTGGACTATTTGGCCGGAGAAGGGATCCGGCGCTTCCCCCTGGAGGTTTCGTTTGCGGATTTCGCCCATGTGCTTCGTCAGCTCCAGCGCGGACAGCTTTGCCACTTCAGCAATCTCCATCACCCCTGCTGGCCTAACCATGACCGCTGTACCCTGATCGTCGCCCCCATCTGTGAAAAAAGGGATCTGGCAGGGCAAGACGAGGAACTGCTTGTTTTGGGGAATATTTGTGGATCCCGTCCACCGGGGCAGATATTTACCGAGCGGGAACAACGGCTTATCCAGCGGGTAGCCGGCCAATGTGCCATCGCCATTCGCCAAGCACGTCTTTATCAAACGATCCAGCGTCAGGTGCAACAGTTGCAGGAGCTCAACCAACTCAAGGATGAGTTTCTGCACATGGTCTCCCACGAAATGCGCACACCTCTCACCAACATGAAGCTGGCCATTGGTTTTTTATCCAAAGCCAACCTAACCGAGCGGGAAAGGCGCTACTTGCAGATTTTGGAGATGGAGACCAACCGCGAGCTGGAGTTAATCAACGACCTGTTGGAATTGCAAGCCCTCGAATCCGGAAACAAAGTCCTCAGACTTACCTGTTTATCTCCCCAGGAATGGATCCCCAATCTTGCCGAGCCCTTCCGGCTGCGGGCTGCGCAGCAAGGCCAACAGTTCCAGGTGGAATGGGATCCCGACCTTTGGCTCCTCTGCACGGATGAGAGCCTCTTGTCGCGGGTGGTCAGCGAGCTTTTAAACAATGCGTGTAAGTACACCCCCACTGGGGAAAGCATCTATTTAAGTGTGAGCCAGGCTAACTCCAATGGCCGTCCCGGCTGGCTGATCACGGTGCGCAATACAGGGGCGGAAATTCCTGCAGAAGCGTTGCCCCGCCTTTTTGAAAAGTTCTATCGCCTCCCCCAGTTGGATTGCCGCAACGCCGGGGGAACGGGCTTGGGTCTATCGCTGGTTCAAAAGGCAGTGGAGCTGATGGGCGGATCCCTGCGGGTGGAAAGCCACTCCCGGCAGGTGATTGCTCAGGTGTGGTGCCCCCACCAGGGCAGCCTGCCGGAAACCCAAAACAGAGCCCAGCGCCTTGCGCAGGACTCGAACCTGCAACCATCGACTTAGAAGGTCGGTGCTCTATCCATTGAGCTAGCAAGGCCGAAGAAAAGGATGCAGAGCCATTATATCCCCGACCAAGTTCCCATTCTCTGACCCCGACCAACCTGCCTCTGACCTTGAGTTCTGCATTGTTGCTTGGGCAAATTGCGCGGTTTGACTTGGGGAGCCGGGTCGGGATCCCTTCACCGTGGGAATGTTGGTTTTCGCTCAGGATATGAACGTCAAAGAGATCGTCTGCCAAGCTCTTGGAACGGGACGTCTGGGCGTCTCTCAGGAAACTTGACTGTACGGATAAGGAAGACTTGCAGACGGCAGATGCTTTGAGCAGATGCTTTGATCAGTGCCTTTTTGGATGGCGCTGTGCAGCGGGAGAGCCACAACTGGGCTCCCTGTGCATCGATCCCTTAAAATGGGCGAGCCGAAAGCAGAAAAGTACTCGTTTGAGTTCGAGGATCCCATGCAACCGAGCTATTGCGTCGGAGATAAGTCCAAAATGGGTGTTGAGGTGTCGAAAATTGGGATCCCCATGCCCTTGCTCCCTGATCCTGGCTCAGTTGGGCGAAAGAAAGCTTCTTCCGGCACTCAATCCCTGTCTCCGGCAGCCAAGCGCCTGTTGCGCCTCTACCACGGCGGTAGCTTCATCTTTCTGGGCCTGTTGTGGCTGGTGGTCGGGATCCCTAGCCTTTGGGCTTTGCGAGCGGATATAGCCCGCCTGTGGGATTACTTTACTTGGACGGGCCTGCGATATGCCTTGTTTCACCGCCCAGGATGGCCGACTTTGGGGTTGTTGCTCTGTGTCAGCTTCACGATGGGGATCCTGATTGCCCAAAGCCGCTATGAGCTGTTCGGCCTGTATCCAGTGGAGCGTCTCATGCTGGAGCAGCAATCCCGCTGGATCCTATCCTTGCCGGTGTGGCATCCGCTGCGGCGCTGGTTGGTGCGCAGGTTGGATACTCAAGATTAGGTTTTGGCTGCTACTTGGGATCCCTGCCGGCACCGAGGCAAAATCTCGTTTGCGTGCGGGTAAACTACCCGACTCCGACCGCTAAAGCGTTACGGAGCAGGCTTTCAGTAGCCCTGAGCCTGCTCTGCTCTACCAGAGAACAAAACAGGCCCGAACCTCTAGGCTGGTTTA
>NZ_JANSHW010000179.1:0-1855 GCF_047461815.1 Synechococcus sp. R6-10 | reverse complement strand
GGTGTCGGTGTGGGCGTCGGCGTCGGTGTTGGGGCCGGAGTCAGGTTCAAGCCAACGAGCACCGGATCGTGGTCGGAAGAGCGGAAGGGATCGCTGGCGTAGAATAGGCTCTGCTGAGAGGGACTCTTGAAGCTCAGGGTGTAGTCCAAGCTCACGGGCTCATCAGCGTTGATGTGCCACTTAGCTGAGCCTGTAACTTGGGGTCTCAGACTGCTGTTGGCCAGGGCATGATCCAGAGATCCCCACTGTCCTTGGAAGCTAAAGGAGTAGCTGTTGGAGCCATTGAGGTTGATGAACCCGCCCGCCTCCAGAGTTTTGATCGGATCCTCCATAGCGTAGGAGTTGAGATCCCCCATAATCAACACATCCGGATCGGTGGAGCCAGTTGGATTGGTGGCGAGCCAGCTCAAGAGTTGCTGAGCGGCCCGGGTGCGGTTGCCGTTGCAATTGCCTTGGAAGGGATCGTTGTCAATAGGATCGCAGGGAGAACCCTTGGACTTGAAGTGGTTGACCACAACAGTGAAGGTGGCGTTGTTGCTCCGCTGCCGGAAGGTTACAGCCAGAGGAGGACGATGGAAGCGTCCGGGGCCTTGGGTGAATTCCCCTGTGTCCAGGAAGGCCGGGTTAGTGCCGGGGGCAATTTCAACCGTAGCTGGCTTGTAGATAAAGCCGTTGGTGATGGCATCGCCGCCCAGGTTGGGCACTCCAACATTCACAAAGGCGTAGGTTCCTGCCCCCATGACCTGGTTGAGCCCGTTCACCAAATCCTGAATGGAACTATTCGAACCGTATCCATCGTTTTCTAACTCGTTGAGGCCTACGATATCGGCATCCATGCGGCGAATAGCCTCGATGAGCTTATCCCGCTGGCGGGTGAACTCGGTGGCGTTGCTGGCTCCCCGACAGGAGGAGTTATTGGGGAAGCAGGCGTTGCCGAAGGTGTTGAAGTAGTTGAACAGGTTAAAGCTAGCTACCCTCAGGGAGCCCCCTACTGAGGGTGGGTTTTGCGGGCGAGGGTTGGTGGCTGTAAACCTGGGCAAGTTGTTGGGATCATTGGGGTGGATACGGTAGTCGATGGTCGCATCCACATCGCCACTGACATTCCGGCCTCGCAACTGGGTCATGATCCCGGTGATGTTGCTGACGCGATCGCCGCCGCGCACAGTGTTAGCCGCGCTCAGGCCACCCGGAGTGGGGTAGATAACCGGATCTGGGTTTTGGGTGAGCAGCCGGTCATCAATGCGAATCCGCTTTCGGTCGTTTTCCGCTTGAATGGCAGCTGCCTGGCTGGGAGCCGCAATTTGCGTAGGAGTGAACAACCGCTCTGTGGCCACACTCAGCTCCCCGTGGCGTCCCAGCAAGAAGGAGTCGGTTACAAACAGGGGCTGATTTCCAAATGTGACCAGCATTCCTTCCAGAGCTTCCCTTTGCTCCGCAGTCAGCGGTAGAGAGATCTGCACTGGGGCCGGCAACGGATTGTCAGAGCTACAGACAGTAAAGCTGGTGACGTTGGAGAGCTGGGTTTGCTGGCGGAACTCAGCAACCGTTCCGGTCACCTGAACCCTATCCCCAAGCCTGACGTTATTAGCTGTGCCACTGAAAACGAAGATGCCATCTGATGTGGCGGGATTCCCGTCACCATCATCTTGTAGGTAGTAGCCCTGGAGATAGGTTTGGCCAGCCACCCCCTCATTTTCAAAGTCTCCTACTACGATTCCAGAAACCGTGACTGTTTGGTTCACCAGGGGGGAAGTGAAGCCAGTGCCCTGGACAGTGCCAACTGGGATCAGGTTGGCGTTGGGATCACAGCCTCCCGGCGTGGGCGTCGGTGTTGGCGTGGCTGTGGGTGTTGAAG
>NZ_JANSHW010000178.1:0-4327 GCF_047461815.1 Synechococcus sp. R6-10 | reverse complement strand
AACTCGGGATGTGCGCTGGGGATCCCTGAGTTTCCGGGGCGGGATGCAAACCCTGCTGGCCTTGGTGGAGCGCTTTTTTGAAAACTTGCTCCTGCGTGCCGAACAGACGGCTATGGCAATGCAGGCCCGTGGGCTGACCGGCCCAGACCATCCCCTGCGCTGGCACCGCCTACAACTGCGGCGGCTGGATCGCGGCCTACTGGCTCTACTGCCCCTGTTTTGGCTGCTCAGAACCTTGTCCCCCTAAGGTGACCGGCAACACAGCTTTTTCCTACCCAGGGGGATGGGGCTCGTCGCTGCCCATCGGCAGGAGCAGCCGAGAGACACAACGCCCATCGGAAGAGAGGTAAAAGGAGAGCTGGCCCCCCATCCGCTGCACCACCCGTTGACACAGGCTGAGTTCCAGACCAGGACTCACCGATAGAGGCGACTTGAGCAGAGGATCCGCGTAGATCACCTGGTTCGGATCCAACTGAAGGGCGGCCATCAGGTGAGGGTCGAAGCTGCCCTGATCCACCACCAGCAGCTCTGCATAGCCAAAGGGCTCCGCATCGCTATCGCGAACGCTGGCTTGGCTCCACAGATCCAGCCGCCCCCCTTCCGGGCTGCGCAAACCAGCGGCTGTCAACACCTCCCAGAGCACCATCTCCAGTCGTTCGGGATCCCCCTGGACGGCAATGCTCATGTCCCCATGGGCCCGCGGCCACAGCTTGCGTTTTTGGGTCAGGCCCTCCACCCGGCGCAGGCTTTTGCGCACCAAGGTTGCCAAGGGCACCGACCGCAACTGCGGCTGCACCTGCCAAGTTTCCGACTGCAACAACGGCCTTGTGGAGACGGTCAGATCCCGCAGCCCTCTGCCGATCTCCACCACCTTTTGCCAGCGGGTGGCTTCGTCTCCGGGAATCTCCGGCACCTGACCCAGGCGGCGCAGGCTGTCCAGAAGGGCATTCTGCATATCCAGCAGTCGGCGGTGCTTGTACCAGTTCAACTCCCTGAGCACCTCCTGCCGCTCTTGCAAAGTTTGCATCCAGAGCAAGCGCCGCAGCGTCCAGCCGCAGGTCTGGGCGATCAGCATCACAGCCGCCCGCTCGTCGGGATCCCAAACCTTGCCCGCTTCTGCCCCCAAGATCAAAACTCCCAAAGCTCCCGCCTGCGAGGAGTTTGTCTCCCCCAGCGCCACCAGCAGCCAGGATCCCAGGCCGGCAGCAAAGTGCTCCGCACCGCTGACGCGACTGAGCCAAGTGCGGCTGGCAGGGGGGATCTGCTCCTGGGTGAGCGGCAGAGGTTCTGCCGACTGCAGCGCGTAGGCCAGTAGGGGATCTTGCAGGTCGATCTCGGTGGAGCCGGTCTCCGTCCCGGCAGCGGTAGTAAAAGGCCCCTGGAGCTGAGCCCGGCTTTCCCCCGGCTGCCAACTGACCACCAGCGCCAGAGGGATCCCCAGCAATTGGGCCGTCTGTCGAGTGGTAGTGGTGTACAGATCTGACAAGGTGGCCAAGTTTGGCAAGGTTGAACAAGTGGCGATCAGGCCCTTGAGCAATTGCTCTTGTCGTTGCCGGCGTTGTTCTGACCGAATTTGCCGCAGGATCACCCCCACCTGTTGGGCGATCCCCCGCAGCAGTTGCCGCTCTTCCCGGCTCCAGGTCCGTAGCTGGGGATGCAACACCAAGAGCAGCCCTTCCACAGGTGTGGTGGCGGTACCGCCGACCCCGGTGTGGGTCAGCATCAAGGAACGAACCCCTGCCAGTTCCTGCCGCCAAGAGAGCAGGCGCAGATCTTGGTCGTAGTTTTCTGCCACGACCACCTCGCTGCGCATGAGATCCTGCCAGTCCTGGTCGCTCAGAGGGCTGAGCTGCTGTGGCAAAGTCTGCTTGCCTTCCCTGCGGTACTCGTAGAAGAGGCGGGGGATGGGGCTGTCGGGATCCACCGTCAACACGGCCACTGCACCGACTTTCAGGCGCTGGGCCAGGCCGACAACGGCTTGCTGGAGAGCCTGTTGCAGCTCCGCCGGGTTGTAAAGCGAGCGGCCCACCTGTTGCACAAACTCTTGGTCATCGGCCAACTGGCGAATGCGGCGATCCAGATTTTCTAGGGGGGCAGCCAAGGCCAACCCATTGGCGGCAGCGGCCACCAACTGTCGCTCAGCGGCTTGCCAGGTACGGGGCACATCGGATTGCACCCAGATAAACCCCAGCAGATCCTTCTCCAGCAAAATCGGGGCTGCCAAAACGGCCTGGGCCCGCAACTGCTGCATCAGCTTGGGGGGAACCTCAGAGCGAGTCGTCCCTGTGCCGCCCACCACCACCTGGCCATCGGCGAGGGTGTAGTACATGTCCCCCAATTCCCGCAGCGAAAGGCTGACCTCCCCTGTTGGCCCTGCTCCGACTTTAGCCCCTTTGGGAACAGGGGGCTGAGAGGACTCCGTCCCCCCGCTGTTGCCAACAGCTTTGGGGACGCTCCCGTGGGGAACGAACTGACCCTGGCTGCGCTCGTGCCAATACACCTGAATGTGGACAGCGCCCAGAAAAGACTGTAACTCCTGCCTCACCAGGCTGACCCGTTCCTGCAGGGATCCCACCTGGCGCATCGCCGTTCCCAACCTCAGGAGCGGATCCTCAAGGCGCTTTTCGGTCTGCTGTTGCCAAGCGTTTTCCAACTCTTGCAGAGAAGCTGCCAACTGCCCCAGCAAAATTCCCAAGAGAGCCTTTTCGTCCTCACGGGTGGTAACCCCCCACATTTGGGATCCCAGCATCAGGATCCCCAAGCAGCGCCGCCGTCCCACTGCCGTTCGCGACAGCGGGCCGTAGGCCGAGAAGGGATAAATGAAACAGCCCTGGATCCCGCCCAGTCGCCTGGCCTCCCGCTGCCAAATGCCCATGCGCGGTTCCTGAGAGAGGTCGGGCAGGCTGATCGGTCGCTGCTCGATCACCACCTGCTCCAGGATCTCCCCCGGCTGTAGAGGATGCACCGCCCGCAGTAGGGTTTGATCCTCAAGAAGGGTCACTCCCCCCTGACCCACCAACTGGTGATTTGGATAGTCGTAAAAGGCCAGCCAGATCAGCGGCGCCCCAAACGCCGCCTTGACATACTCCAGCGTGAGCTGAACGAGGGTGTTGGCATCGCTCTGCTCCCGCATCTGCTGCAAGGTTGCTTGCAGGGCCACCAGGGGAGATATTGGCCCAGCTCTATCGGAATGAGGGGGAACAGACTGAACCATACCTGTGTGGAGCTATTCTGCGGGTTCCTCTGCAAGTCAATGCCCTCTCAGCCAGATCTCCGTCGGATCTGAGCCTTATTTGTTGCTGGGCAACGCTGAGGCAACAGGTGAGAAGAAGAGAGCCCGGACTTGTTGCTGTTTGAAACAACTTTGGCATACTCTCCGCCCCAAGGGGCAGGGATTCTCGACGTCGGGCGTTCGCCCCATCCTCGACGCAGTGAAAGATTTGGTTTTCATCTCTCACCCAGCCCCAGTGTAGTCTGTCTGCAGCCGTCCTTCATGGCTTCCTAACTTCCCTGGGGTTGGTCGCGGAACGCTTGGAGAGTGTCTCAATCTAGTTTGGAATGACTGTAATTTCAGGAAGGCTTCACCACTGGGATCCCGCGCAGCTTGTGAGTATGGGTCACCAAGCTCTGGACAAAGTGTTGAAAGCGCTGTTTTAGCTTCTCGTCTTTGAGATTGCCTTGCTCGTCAAAAGCGTTCCAAGCCCGACCGATGGCGATCTGCTCGGGGATTACCCAGCCATGCACCCAACGCACAATCAAGCGCATCTGGTTCAGGGTATTGCTGTTGCTCTCGCCGCCCAAAACGCTGATCAACCCGAAGACCTTGCCCTCCAGTTGCTCAAAGCTCAACAGATCCAGGGCATTTTTCAGGCTGCCGCTGATGCCGCCGTGGTATTCCGGGCTGGCTAGGATGATCCCATCCGCCCGCTTCATGGTTGCTCGTAGGACTGCCACATCGGGATAATCCGCATAGGACTCCGAGCCATCCACAAAGGGCAACTTCATCTGCCGCAGATCGAGGATGTGCAACGGGATCCCCAACTTCTCAAACTCGCGCCGCGCCACCTCCAGCGCCTGGTACGTCAGGGAATTGGGCCGCAAGCTGCCCCCGATTGCCACGAAACGAGCCGCAGAGGTTTCAGCCATGGTGGTTTGAGGATTGCCAGTGAGGGCTTGTAGAGGAGACATGGGCCGGACTCCCGAGCAGACATCAGCTAGAAATCGCAGGAGCCCCGCACTGTACCCGTAGGGTCACTGCCGGGAGGAATGCGCTTTGATGAAGTACAATGAACTTATGAGCCAAGTCCTGACCATATCCTGCAAGCTC
>NZ_JANSHW010000177.1:0-1268 GCF_047461815.1 Synechococcus sp. R6-10 | reverse complement strand
CTACACCTCCCTCTTTCGCAAAGAGCCGGTGGGGGTGTGCGCTCAAATTACCCCCTGGAACTATCCGCTGATGATGGCCGTCTGGAAGATCGGCCCCGCCCTGGCCGCCGGCTGTACGGTGGTGCTCAAGCCCGCTCCTGCCACCCCCCTGACCACCCTGATGCTGGGAGAACTGATCGCCGAGGCTGGGATCCCGCCCAGGGTAGTCAATATCGTTACCGGAGGCAATGCCACCGGCCAAGCCCTGGTGGAGCACCCCCAGGTGCGCATGGTCAGCCTTACCGGCTCTACCGCCACCGGCAAGCAGGTGATGCGGACAGCGGCAGATACCCTGAAGCGGGTGCATTTGGAACTGGGGGGCAAAGCGCCGTTTATCGTCTTCGAGGATGCGGACGTAGAGACCGTTGCTGCCAAGGCCACATTTGCTGCCACCGTCAACACCGGCCAAGACTGTACGGCAGCCACCCGCGTCTATGTGCACGAGAGCAAGCTGGCGCAGGCGCAAGAGGCCATTGTAGAAGCCATGCGCAAAGTAACGGTGGGATCCCCTTTCGAGGCGGGAGTGGAGATGGGGCCTTTGGTCTCAGCAGCCCAGCGGGAGCGGGTGATGGGATTTGTGGAGCGGGCCAAAGCAGAGGGAGCCAAGGTGCTGACCGGGGGTCGGATCCCTTCCCAGCTTGCCCAGGGCTACTACTATGAACCCACGGTGATTGCCAATGTCGATCAAAAAGCGGAGATCGTACAGAGTGAGGTTTTTGGGCCGGTTCTCACGCTCGGCTCGTTTCGCGAAGAAGCGGAAGCGCTACGCTTGGGCAATGACGTCCTATACGGGCTGGCGGCTTCTGTGTGGACTCAAGACATCGGACGAGCGATGAGGTTGGCCGCCGATCTGGAGTTCGGCACCGTCTGGATCAACGACCATATTCCCATTGCCTCTGAGGCCCCCCATGGCGGCTTTAAGCAATCGGGATTTGGCAAAGATCTCTCGGCAGAAGCGGTGCGCGACTACCAAATCACCAAACACGTGATGATTGCAACCCGCTGAAGTGATGCCCATTTTGAACAGAAGATGACCACCAAACAGCGGCGGCTCACCAGGGGTATTCCCAGTCGCCGTAGGCCATTGGTGGCCTTGATTCCGACCTACCCCTTCCCCTTGGGAGAGGGCTTGGGGAACTGTCTGGAGCCGGTTTGGAACCTGATACATTCACGCTGAGCTCTCCTGAACATGGTTCAGGAAAGAAGCGATCGCATCCTGCCTATCTCTG
>NZ_JANSHW010000176.1:0-3677 GCF_047461815.1 Synechococcus sp. R6-10 | reverse complement strand
CTCTCCGTCCGGCAGCTTCAAGCCTTTCTGGAACAGATGGAAGGCCGTTCTCCTGCAGAGGTGAGTTTTCTGCTGGACGAGGAAGGACAGGTGGTGGCCAGTACGGCGGGGCCTGCTCCCCATCCGCTGCTGGTGGCTGTGCAAGAGCAGGTGGGCTCCTGGGAGACGGCCTCTTCTCAGAATTCGCTGCGCCTCGTGGTTGGCGGGATCCCCTACTGGGTGGAGGTGGAGTCCCTCCAGAGTAAAGGGAGGCTGGGCTTTTATTTTGTGCATGGGATCCCAGAGGCAACCCTTCTGGCCGAAGTCCATCGGAGCGCCCAACAGGCTGCGCTGCTGGGGGGTGGGCTATTGCTGAGCATGCTGGGGACAGGGATCCTCCTCGGCGAAGCTCTCTCCCGTCCCCTGCGCCGCCTCACCCAAGTAGCCGAGCAATTTATCCAAAGCGGTTTCCAGCCCTGGCCTCCTTTGGATCCCGGCCCCATCCAGGAGGTGCAGACGCTAACCAAAGCCTGGCAGCAGGCGGCAGCAGCCCAGCAGGCCCTGCTGGATCGTCTGTGGCAGCAGCAGCAGGAGTACCGTGCTGTGGTAGAGCAGCAGACGGAGCTGATCTGTCGCTTTCGGCCCAATGGGCACATCACCTACGTCAACTCTGCTTTATTGCGTTTCTTCGATCATCGGGTAGAAGAAGTGGTGGGCCGAGCTTTGTGGGATCTGCTGCTGGAAGAAGAGCGGGAGGTGGTGCTGCAGGCTTTTGCCGCTCTCACGCCTGAGAGTCCTTTTTATAGCAGCGAGCGGGAGTACCCCGGCAAAGACGGCCAGTCCCGCTGGATTAGCTGGGTAGATCAGGGCATTTTCGACAGCCGAGGCCGCCTGGTGGAGATCCTATCGGTGGGACGGGAGATCACCGAGCAGAAACGGGCAGAACAGCAGTTGCAGGCCCTCAACCGGGAGCTGGAAGCCCAGGTGGAGCTGCGCACGGCCAAGCTGCAGCAAGCCTTGCATTTTGAGGGGGTGCTGCGCGCCATCAGCAGCCGGATGGTGGTCAGCCTAAACGAGGGGGAAATCCTGGAAGAAGTGGTCAGAGCCCTTGCCGAGGCACTAGGCCTAACCTGCTGCCAAGTCCTGCTGCTTTTAGAAGATGGGTCAACCTGGATCCCTGGCTACTGCTACTCCCCCTCTCTCTCTTCTGACGTGGCTCAAGATGGCGGGGCGGATCCCTTGCATGGGCCAGACTACGCCAGCGACCCGGAGTTCTTGCGCCTGCTGCAGTCCCATTCTTCCTCACAGCAGAAATGGAAAATCCACTGCTGTTGTCGGAAGGAAGGACGCTGGGTGCGGCTGCTGGTCTGCACCCTTTGGGACAAAGAGAAGCGGCTGGGAGCTTTGCTGTTGGAGCGGCTGCCGGAGCAAGAGTTTTCCGAAGACGAGATTCAACTGGCCTATCAGGTGGCCAACTTGTGTGCCCTGGCCATTCGCCAAGCCCGTCTGTACCAAGCAGCCCAAGCGCAGGTGAAGGAATTGGAGCGGCTGAATTTGCTGAAGGATGATTTCCTCAGCACCGTCTCGCACGAGCTGCGCACCCCCATGACCAATGTGCGCATGGCCTTGCAAATGCTGCAAATGACCCGCGATAACCCCGAGAAACAGCGGCACTACTTCACCATTGCCCTGAAAGAGTGCAACCGGCAAATCGAGCTCATCAACGACCTGCTGGATATGCGACGGCTGGGAGCCGGGACGTATCTGCTGCAACCAGAGAATATTTTTCTGCCGCGGTATTTACAAGATTTGCTGGCCGGGGCTCAGCCTTTGGCCCAAGCCAAACATCAACACCTGCAACTGCACCTGGAGGCAGGGATCCCCTCGCTTTGGGCCGACCCCACCTGCTTGGGGCGCATTCTGCGCGAGCTGCTGCACAACGCCATCAAGTACACGGCCCCCGAGGGATCCATCCACCTGCGGGTTGTCTCAGAAGGAGAGGGGATCCTCTTCGTCTGCAGCAACAGCAGCGAGATCCCAGAGCCAGAGCTGCCCCGCATCTTTGAAAAGTTTTACCGGATCCCGCAATCGGATCGCTGGAAGCACGGCGGCACCGGCCTGGGGCTGGCTTTGGTGAAGCAACTGGTGGAGCATATGGGGGGGAATATCTCCGTCAACAGCTCGGATGGATGGACGCATTTCCAAGTTTGGTTGCCCCAAGGTGAGGATCCTGCTCCGCCATTGCCCGGCCCACCCCCAATGTCAGAAGACCTCCCCTTTTGGAAAGAGGCTGGGGGTGAGGGGCATACCTGACCCCTATCCCGGCAAGACTTGTTGCTGCCAGAGGGCCTCCAGTTGCACCGTGTATTCGGAGTTCACGATGGGCACTGCCCCAGCAATGGCCTCTTGAATGGGGATCCCGGCAGCAGCCTCCAGCTGGGCAAAAGCTGTTTGGTAGTCGGCAGACAACCGGCTGACATCAATGAGCGGCAGATCCCCCCAGACCTCCGGCTTGAACTTTTCCAGCTGCCCCTCCGGGCTGGCCAAGACCTCTGCCAGGACCATTGCCCCCCAAGGATTGGCCGCATTAATGGGAATGGCTGTAAACGAGGGATCGATCAAGCTGGTGCCCGGGATCCCATAGGGGGTGGTGCTGGGGGGAAATTGGCCGTTGCCCTTGCGTAAGATCACCTGATCGATAAAGGTGGGGATGAGCCACACTTCGCCGTTGGCAAAAAGCTCCGCCAGGCGGGCAAAGGTGGGCGGGTAGGTTTGGCCCTGTCTCCACAGGAAGGGATCCAGCTTTCTCAGGTATTCCACCAGGGCAGGGGATTGTCGCGACCAGAGATCGGCATCGAAGTCCGGCCCGCTGTACTGGGCATAGCCCCCGGTCACACCATAGAAGGCGCTCAACAAAAAGCGGCTGCCATGAAAATCCGGCGGGGCCACGTAGGTAAATCGCCCTGGATTGGCCTCTGCCCAAGCCAACAGTTCGGCGTAGCTCTGGGGGGGATTGGGTACCCGCTCGGCATCATAGGCCATTAAAAAGTAGTTGCCGGTGTAGGGTGCAGAATAGCCCTCGGTGGGCAGGCCAAAATCCGTTGCAATATCGGCGGGATCGTAGAAGGGCAAGCTGGGCAATTTCTCAGCAAAAGGGCCGAAGAGCAAATTCCCCTGCTTGAGGGTGCGGAAGTTGTTGCCGTTGATCCAGATGAGATCGATGCTGCCGCCGCTGAGCAGCCCGGCCTGTACCTCCCCAATCACTTTGTTGACTGCTTCAACGGTATCCGTGAGCGGGATCCGGTTCAAGCGAATGCCATAACGCTCCTGCAACTGGCTTTTCACCCAGCCATCCACGAAGCCGTTGATGGCCTCGCTGCCGCTCCACATGGCCCAGTTGACAGAGCTGCCCCGCGCCCGCTCCAGAATATCCGCCCAGCTCAAGGATCCCAGATCCACCGAACTCTGTGAGGTATTCTGGGCAAACGGAGAGCCTTGACTCAACGCCCAAGCTCCCAGGGATCCCAGGCCGGCCAACACCTGCCGCCGCTTCCAGAAAACGCTTTTGGGTTGCATAGCCTTGCCACCATCCCCATCAAACTTTCAGGTTCCAGATTCAACTTAAACTGATACATTTACGCTGAACACTGCTGAGCATTACTGCTCAACGGTGAAGCGATAGCATTCTGTCCGTTTCC
>NZ_JANSHW010000175.1:0-7122 GCF_047461815.1 Synechococcus sp. R6-10 | reverse complement strand
GCGGGCTGAAATCTCTCATCCGAGCCACCTACGAGCTGTTGGGCTTGCGCACCTACTTTACCTCTGGCCCCAAAGAAACCCGCGCTTGGACGATTCCAGTCGGCGCCACAGCCCCTCAGGCAGCCGGGGTGATCCACTCCGATTTTGAGCGGGGCTTCATCCGGGCCGAGACGGTGGCCTATGCCGATCTGGTGGCGGCGGGATCCCTGAATGCCGCCAAAGAAAAGGGCCTGCTGCGCAGCGAAGGCAAAGACTACGTCGTCCAGGAAGGGGACGTGATGCACTTCCGCTTCAATGTCTAGTTCCCTATCCTCCTGCATCTCTCAGGCAAGCTGGGTTTTCTCAGAAACTGAAGACTTGCTCCCTGTCTTTAGGCAAAAAGACTTAACCCGCCCTGGACAAGGGATCCCAGCGCAGCTCCGGCTGGGTCTGAGAGGGGGCCTTTTCCTAAGAAAACGGTTGACGCTGTAACGAAACATCACAATAATTGGACTAGATAAACAAATGTTTTAGGGATGTATTGATGGATCTGCTGCAATACGGCCCGATGGCCTGGGTTTACATGGCAATCTTTGCCTCTATCATTTGGTGCATCTGGGGTCGTTCCGAAGACGACATCATGTTCTAGAGTGGGATGAGTTCCTCTGCCGACTCAGGCCAACCCCAGCGTCTGAGTTGGCGGAGGCTCTTCCCCAGGTTGCATTCTGCAAGCCGGAGACGCCGAAGCATTTCACTGGATTTCAGCCATGCGTGGGGCTTGGGCCATAGTATCCTGAGCTGCGGGAGACTCTTTCCTTGCCCCAGCAGCACAAACCAGCATGCTCTTTGCGCAGGATCATCTTCTGAAGGTTAGAAGTGTTACCAGCTTGATCTCCCGACGTCCTCTGCCTGGGGCAGAACAGACGCCAGAGGGCTACCGTCTTTCTTGGCGGGGCGTTGGGGTGATGGGGGTGCTAAACGTTACCCCCGACAGCTTCAGCGATGGCGGCCAGTGGGGATCTGCAGAAGCGGCTGTGCAGGCAGCCAAAGCCATGGCAGCGGCAGGGGCCTTGATCGTGGATATTGGCGGCGAGTCCACCCGTCCGGGAGCGGAGCCGGTATCGGTGGAGGTGGAATGCGACCGAGTCTTGCCCGTGATCCGGGCCCTGGAAGGATCCGGGATCCCCATCAGCGTCGATACGCGCAGAACGGAGGTGGCGGCTGCGGCTTTGGCTGCCGGGGCGCACATCATCAACGATGTCAGCGGGCTGCGGGATCCCCAAATGATACAGGTCTGTGCCGAAAAGGGGGTGCCGGCGGTGATCATGCACATGCGGGGAGAGCCGCGCACCATGCAGCAGCAGACCGACTATGCTGACCTGGAGGGGGAGGTTTTCGGTTTCCTCAGGGAACAGGCGGAGCGGGCTCTGGCGGCGGGCGTGCCCAGCGTTGTTTTGGATCCGGGCTTAGGCTTTGCCAAAACTGCCGAGCAGAATGTAGTCCTGCTTAAAGCCCTACCGCGGCTGGTGGCCTACGGCTACCCGGTCTTGGTGGGGGCCTCCCGCAAAAGTTTTGTGGGTAAGCTTTCCGGCATTGCCGTACCTAATCAGCGAGACAGCGCCAGCGTGGCCGTACACCTGTTTGCGGCCAGCCGGGGAGCTGCCCTGGTACGGGTTCATAACGTGCCAGCTCATGTTTCCGCCCTCGCCACTTGGGAAGCTCTGCACCATGATGCAGGGTAGGCTGGTGCTCCAGGGCCTTGTCTTTCATGCTTACCACGGCCACTGCCCGGAGGAAGCGGTTTTGGGCGGGCGCTTTGTGGTGGATGTGGAGATGCAGCTTTCCCTGGCCCAGATCCAGGATGACCTCTCTGGCACAGTGGACTATGCCCAAGTGTATGAGATGGTGCGGCAAGAGGTGACCGGCCAGCGCCGCCGCTTGATCGAGACCTTGGCAGACCAGATTGCAGAGCGGCTGTGGCAGAGCTATCCCCAGCTGGAGGCCCTGACCGTGCGGGTTCACAAGCCCCAAGCTCCCCTGCCGGGGCTGTTCGAGGATGTTTACGTCGAGGTCGACCGCCGGCGAGCCGTAAGCAGGGCGGAAGCCTCATGAATCGTGACCTGGCCTATGTTGCCCTGGGAAGCAACCTGGGGGATCCGCTGCAGCAGTTGCGCTTGGCTGTGCAGAAGTTGCGCCGGTTGGGAGAGGTGGTGGCCTGTTCCAGTCTCTACCGCAGCCCAGCCCAAGGGGGGCCACCCGGACAGCCTGACTACCTTAACGCAGTGGTGGCGTTGGATCCCTTTCCCCCCTACCGGTCTCCCCTGGAGTTGCTCGGGGCGCTGCTGGCCATCGAGCAGGAGGCAGGACGGGTGCGGCGCATCCGCTGGGAGGCCAGAACCCTGGATTTGGATCTGCTGGCCGTGGGTAACCGGATCCTGAACAGCCCAGAGCTGACGTTGCCCCACCCCCGCATGATGGAACGTGCTTTTGTCTTAGCTCCCTTGGGGGAGATCGCTCCCGACTGGCGTCACCCTGAGACCGGTGTGGGGGTCAAAGAGGCACTCATCAGTTTGGATCAGTCCTGGCTGGAGCGCACAACCCTCGGCTGGGAGTAAGAAAGAGTTTGGTAAGCTGGTTAGGGATTTCGGCAAAAGGGATCCCATGGACAGCCTCCAACTCTGGCAGCGCTACTGCGATTGGCTTTACTACCATCCCGGCCTGGAGATTTTCGTCGATATCAGCCGCATCCGTTTCACTCCCCCTCAGGTGGAAGCGCTACGGCCTCGCTTTGCCCAGGCTTTTGCCGATATGCAGGCTTTGGAGGCAGGAGCCATTGCCAACCCCGACGAAGGCCGCCAGGTGGGCCACTATTGGCTGCGGGCGCCCGAGCTGGCTCCCACCCCTGAAATCCGGCAGGCCATTCAGGATTCCATTGAGCGAGTGGAAACCTTTGCCGAAAAGATCCATCGCGGAACCATCCCGGCCAGCGGGGGGGGACGGTTCACCGAGCTGCTCTGCATCGGCATTGGCGGCTCAGCTCTGGGGCCGCAATTTGTGGCGGAGGCCCTGGCTCCGCTGCACCCCCCCCTGAACATCCACTTCATCGACAACACGGATCCCGACGGGTTTGACCGGGTGCTGGGGCGGCTGGCAGACCAACTGGGGCAAACCCTGGTGATCACCACCTCCAAATCCGGCGGCACCCCAGAGCCCCGCAATGGCTTGGTGGAGGTGAAGCTGGCCTACCAAAAAGCCGGGATCCCTTTTTCTGCCCATGCGGTGGCCATCACCGGCCCCGGCAGCCAATTGGAGCAGCAGGCGCGGCAGGAGGGGTGGTTGGAGGTCTTCCCCATCTTCGACTGGGTGGGGGGGCGCACCTCCGAAACGTCCCCGGTGGGCCTGTTGCCGGCAGCGTTGCAGGGCATTGATATCCGGGCTTTGCTGGCCGGGGCAGCCACCATGGATGAGGCCACCCGCCTGCCCCACCTGGAGCGCAATCCCGCCGCTCTGCTGGCCATGGCCTGGTACATCGTCGGTCAAGGGCAAGGGCGCAAGGACATGGTGGTTTTGCCCTACAAGGATCGCCTGCTGCTGTTTAGCCGTTACTTACAACAGTTGGTGATGGAATCCCTGGGCAAATCCCATGATCTAAACGGCAACCGTGTGGAGCAGGGCATCGCCGTCTACGGCAATAAGGGCACCACCGACCAACATGCCTACGTACAACAGTTGCGGGATGGCTTGAACAACTTCTTTGTCACCTTCATCGAGGTGCTTCAGGATCGGGAGCCCGGGATCCCTTCCCCCTTCGTGGAGCCGCAGGTGACCAGTGGCGACTACCTGAGCGGCCTGCTGCAGGGCACCCGCCAGGCTCTCTACGAAAACGGTCGCGACTCCATTACCGTGACGCTGCCACGGGTGGATGCCCGCTCGGTGGGGGCCTTGATTGCCCTCTACGAGCGAGCCGTGGGCCTCTATGCCTCCCTAATCCAGATCAACGCTTACCATCAACCGGGGGTGGAAGCAGGCAAGAAAGCCGCCAGCGCTGTCTTGGAGCTGCAACGGCGATTGCTAGAGACGGTGCAGGAGCACCAGGGATCCCTGACTTTGCCCCAACTGGCAGAGAAACTGGGCTGCCCGGAGCGCATAGAAACCCTGTACTGGATTGTGCGGCACCTACACGCCAATGGCCGCGGAGTCCTGTTGACAGGGGATCCCGCCCGCCCCCTGGAGCTGAGCATCCAGCCCCGGCCCGCTTGATCCTCTGATTTCCTGGATTGGGTGTGGAGCGCAGGCTTGAGTTGGTCAATCTGTACCTCGCCTTAAGCCCTTCCCGGCCAGCCGACCCCCCTGCCTAGAATCGAGCAAGAGTCCACTCCAGGAGGAGACTATGGATCAATCTGCTGCCGTCCTGCCCCTACAAACCCCGAAAGATGTCTCCATCGAAGATATTGAGCAGGAGCTGAACAAGATCTGGTCTTCCAAAGGAGAGAGCGTTGCCGCCCGCGCTGCCACCTTTACCCTGGTGGTGTACGAATCTCTGGACGATGCGCTGTTGCTGCCTTCCCCCACCGTCGAAGCCATCGCCACCCAGAACCCCTGTCGCGTCATTGACCTGCGAGCCAAACGAGAGGGATCCCCAGACGATGCCATCGAGGCCCAGGTGGCCGCCTACTGTCCGGTGACCCGTGAGCAGCGCAGCTCGTTGGTCTGTTGCGAATACATCACCCTGAAAGCGCCCGAATCGGCCTTTGTGCGGGCCTGCAGCACCGTTGCCTCGCTGCTGATCCCCAACTTGCCCACCTTTTTGTGGTGGCAGGGGGATCTGGATCTGAACAGCTTGCTGTTTCAAAAATTGGTGGCCCTGAGCAATCGGGTCATCGTCGATTCGCGGGGCTTTGTCAATCCAGAAGAAGATCTGCAGGAAATCCACCTCTTGGTGGGTGAGGGGCGCCACTGTGGGGATCTCAACTGGCGGCGGCTGCTGCCCTGGCAGGAACTCACCGCCCAAGCCTTCGACCCTCCCGACCGGCGAGAGTCCCTCTACCTTGTGGATCGTGTGAACCTCGACTACAAAGCCGGCAATCCCTGCCAGGCGTTCCTCTTCCTGGGCTGGCTGGCCAGTCGCCTGGGATGGACTCCCACAGAGCGGGTTCAGGCTCAAGAACACGATTACAAGATTGACCGCATCCGCTTTCAAACCCAAATGGGCGGTGAGGTGATGGCAGAACTGGCGGCTGTGCCCTTGGCCTCGGAAATCAGCCAGCCGGGGGATCTCATCGGGCTGCGCCTCACCTCCAGCAACCAAGAAGCCGACGCCTGTACTGTGCTGTGCTCCGAAATCACAGGGTGTATGCGCATGGAAGCCATGGGGGGCGCTCAGAGATGTGTGGTTCGCCAGGTGGCTCCCCTGGAGCAGGATTCCCTCGACACCCTGCTGGCTGCCGAGTTGCAGCGGCTTGGCCCCGACTACCTCTACGAAGAAACCCTAGGGGTGGTGGATCAGATGCTGAAGCTGGGCAAAAGCTGAGATCTGCTTCTGGTTTAAGTGACATACTCCCGCACTCATACTGATGCAAAGCGCTCCGCGCCGCTAAAGCGAGAGAGTGCGGGCTTCAAGGACTCCGTCCCGCTGACGCGAACAGTGACTCCGGTTAGCGCTCCGCGCTGCTAGCGCGAAAAGGACGGGATGCCCCACCACCCTGTACTTGATGTTTATAGCGGCAGTGTATAAAACCCCGCTACTTTTTATGTTTATGGCACCAGTCAAGGACAAAACATCATGTCCCCGCCTTTCATCCCGACTCTCACCCTGGATAGTGGCTAGCCACTAGTCACCAGTCACTAGCCCCTAATAGAGGGCGGGGCTTCCCAGCGGTGTAGCTAACGGGGTGCAGGGGCAATCAGTCCCGCGCCCTGCCCGCAGGGTGAGCACCGGGAGGATGTTATAGTAGCTACAGAGGGGTCGGCTAGCTGCGCAAGGTCACCGGAAATTGTGTTGCCAACTGCGCCCTCACCTGGTTTTGCAGAGCTTCTACCTCCGCATCCGTGAGGGTGCGATCGGGAGCGCGGTACACTAGGCGGAAGGCAAGGCTGCGCTGCCCTGCAGGTACTCCTTGGCCCCGGTACTCGTCGAAAAGCTGCACCGATTGGAGAAGTTCTCCGCCCGCTCGACGGATAACCTTCTCGATCTCACCAACGGCAAGGTCGAGTGGCGCAAAGAAGGCGATATCCCGATCGGCAGCAGGAAAGGGCGAAAAGGGGACAAATTGCACAATGCCCCGTCTCTCCAGGCTTTCCAGCAAGGGATCCAACTGCAGCTCAAACCCATAGACCTGATCTGGCAGCCCCTTTTCCTGACAGAGGCGGGGGTGCAGTTGCCCGAACAAACCGATGCGGGATCCCTCAATCCACAAACTGGCCTGGCGACCGGGGTGAAGCAGGGACGATTGCTCTTCAGGGGGATCCAGACGAAACTCCGGGCCAAATCCCAGCCGCTCCAGAGCGGAGACCAGCAGCCCCTTGGCCTCGAACCAGTCCATGGGTCGGTTGCGGTGCTGCCAATCGTGGGGATTGGGATCCCCGCCCAAGATACCGCCGATATGCTCAGCTTCCCGGTAAGGGTGGGGGTTGGGGGGAAGGGCATGGGCAAAAACACGACCGATTTCAAAGGCTTGGAGCGGGCCGTTGCCTTGATCCCAGTTGAAGCGGAAGGCCTCCACCAGGCCGGGAAGTAGCGCATTGCGCACGGCTGAATATTCAGGCGAAAGTGGATTGGCAATCCTCACCAAAGATCCATCCTCCTCCGCTGGGCAGAGGGAGATGTGATATACCTCTGTCAGGCCAATGCCGCGCAGCACTTCTCGGATCTGGCGGGTGAACGTTTCCCGCGCCGAAAGGGATCCCACCTGCGGCTCGGTGGGTAGGGTTTCTGAGAAGCGGTCATAGCCGTAGAGACGGGCAAACTCCTCGATGAGGTCGATCTCCCGCTCAATGTCCCGCAGGCGATAGGGGGGAACGACGACCTGCCAAACGCAGCTGGCCACGGTTGCCGTCTCGGTAGCGGGGGAGAGGGCACTCTGGGAATTGGCCCCTTCGCAACGGGAGAGCTGAAAGCCCAAGGCAGATAGGATCTCCTCCACA
>NZ_JANSHW010000174.1:0-6265 GCF_047461815.1 Synechococcus sp. R6-10 | reverse complement strand
AACAAACAGAATGCTATCGCTGCATAGTTGAACAGTGATGTTCAGCAGTGTTCAGCGTAAATGTATCAGCCTCGTATCCTCTCCACCAAAATATCCAAAATCTTCGTGATGGGGCCAAGTCAACCTGCTTTTCTCGACAACAGTGCTAGGATTTGTCGATCGAAACAGTGGCACCATGTCCCCAGAGATCCCGACCGGGCCAGACAAAGACGGCCTCTGTCCAAGCGCAGCCTCGTTTGCCATACTGAAGAAAGATTGTAAATATTTGTTAACGCCATGACTGTCTCTGCTTTGGATCCCGCCAACCCCGCCCGTTTACAGGAGATCGCTCAACGCTTGCGCAGCCCGCGTTCTGCGGACCGGATGGTGGCCTTGGCCCAGTTGCGGGATGTGCCGGCAGAGCAGGCGGTGCCGCTGATTTTGCAGGTCATCGACGATGAGAACCTGCAGGTGCGCTCTTTTGCCGTCTTTGCCCTGGGGATCAAGCAAACGGACGCCTGTCTGCCCAAATTGCTGGAAATCCTCACCCAAGACCCGGATTATGGCATTCGCGCCGACGCGGCAGGTGCCCTGGGCTACTTGGAAGATCCGCGGGCTTTTGAAGCTTTAGTGCGTGCTTTCTACGAGGATGTAGAATGGCTGGTGCGCTTCAGTGCCGCGGTGGCCTTGGGGAACTTGAAGGATCCGCGGGCTTACGAGGTGCTTCTGCGAGCCTTGGATGGGCCGGAGGTGTTGCTGCAGCAAGCGGCCATTGCGGCTTTGGGGGAATTGGGGGATCCGCGGGCCCTGGATCACATCCTGCGGTTTGCCCAATCGGAAGACTGGCTGGTGCGGCAGCGGCTGGCCCAAGCGCTGGGCAATTTGCCTTCCCCCAAGAGCGTTTCTGCTCTCAACTACCTGGCCAGGGATCCCCACGATAGCGTTGCGGCGGCGGCTCTGGATTCGCTGCGGCGCTTGCGGCAAAGGGGCATCTCAGAAACCACCCCTGAGAAGGGATCCGGGCCAGCCAATTCTGAGGAAGGCTAAAGTAAAGATCCCGGCTCAGCTTGTTCCGGGTTCCCCAATCCCCAGAGAGAGGCCTCCTCTGTTTCCGGCTGAGCCTTTCTTTTCCTAGGATCCCTTGTCTCAATGGTTATCAGCCCCCACTCATCGGTTTCACCTGTTGCATCCCCGTCGCGGCCCCGCATTGTGGCGGCCCTTTCTGGGGGTGTGGATAGCTCTACGGTGGCGGCCCTTTTGCAGGAACAGGGCTACGCCGTGGAGGGGGTCACCCTCTGGCTCATGAGGGGGAAGGGGCAGTGCTGTACCGAAGGCTTGGTGGATGCGGCAGCCATTTGTGAGCAGTTGGGGATCCCGCACCATGTGGTGGATAGCCGCGAGCTGTTTCAGGCCAACATTGTGGACTATCTGGTGGCCGGCTATGCGGAGGGCATTACCCCTCTACCCTGCTCCCAATGCAACAAAACGGTGAAGTTCGGCCCCCTGCTGGCCTATGCCCGCGAAAAGCTGGGCATCTCGCAGATGGCCACCGGCCACTACGCACGGGTGCGCTTTAACGCCGAGCTAGGACGTTACCAACTCCTGCGGGCGGTAGATCGGCAGAAGGATCAGTCCTATTTTCTCTACGACCTCAGCCAAGAGCACCTAGCTCATAGCCTCTTCCCCTTGGGCGAGTACACCAAGGCCCAAACCCGTCAGTTGGCTGCCCGCTACGGGCTGGTTACAGCCGACAAGCCCGAAAGCCAGGATCTCTGCTTGATTGAAACCTATGGCTCGATGCGGAGCTTTTTGGATCAGTACCTTGGGCAAAGGCCAGGGGAAATCGTCGATACCCAGGGGCGAGTGCTGGGATCCCATGAGGGCATCCACCACTACACGGTGGGCCAGCGCAAGGGGTTGGGGATTGCCTCTTCCCGTCCGCTTTACGTGGTGCGCATCGATGCGGCCATGAACCGCGTTGTCGTGGGGGAACGGGAGGAGGCTACCCAGGCTGAAGCGTGGGTAAGCCAAGTCAACTGGGTCTCTATCCCGGCGCCGACGGCATCCTTGGCTGTTGAGGTTCAGGTGCGCTACCGTACCCCCCCAGTGCCCGCCATGGTGATCCCGGAATCGCCAGAGCGGGTAAAGCTGCAGTTTGCCGAGCCGCAGTTTGGGGTCACTCCTGGCCAAGCCGCCGTCTGGTACCACGGGGATCTCCTGCTGGGGGGAGGGATCCTGGAGCGCCCTTCTCCCTAGGCCAACTGCAACTTCCCTCTCGCCAGGGGGGAAGGATTGGGGGTGAGGGCAAGCCAAACTACGCTGCTTGCGCTTGCAGCTGCTGCAGGGATCGGAACAGGAGCACCGTGTAGACATTGAAGATAGGCGTGACTGCCGTGAAAGCGGTAAACCCGACCACAACTGCTAAGAGAGCTACCACAGGCGCCCAAACCAGAAGCGCAAGTCCTATGATGTCGGTATTACCCCCAGTTACAACTGCAGCTAGGGTAGCTCCCAAGATCGCCACAACAAAAGGCAAAAGCAGGATTGAGATGCCGAAGATCAAAACCACGACCAGGAATGCCCAAAACACCCCCCACCAACGGCCCCTGACCAGGTTCCAACTGTAGCCCAACCCTTCTGTGGCACCCTTGTCCTCCAGGGCAATTGCGCAGAGGGTGAAAGCTAGCCTTACCCGGCAATAGATGCCGGGAAACACAAACAGCTGCATCCCTAGTGAGGAAATCAGATTCACCAGGAGGCTGCCGAATATCAGAGGCACTGCCTTAGAGAAAGCCTGATCCAAGCTATTGCCCAGCAAGGGAGTTCGCTGCTTCAAGTGCTGATCCACCAGCCAAAAGGCTGCTCCTGTCAAGATGGGCGCGCCGACTAGGACATAGGCCAGGAGGAGCAAGGAGAGGATCATCCCGAGGGAAGGTGAGGTCAGACCTACAACGAAGAACGCGATATGGCTAGAAGAGGTCAGGATCAGCAGCGGCCAGTAGATGGGACCTACCAACTCAAACGACCGCCGCAAGAGCAGAATCGGGCTAAGGGTGGCGCTTTGCATGGCAGAGGGATCCTCGTGGGCAGCCCAGTCCACCCCCTTCATACCACGGGATCTCACCTAGGACATCTTGGGTTGAGCCGAAATCCCAAAAAGGGATCCCTTCTCATCTCAAAGCTAGGCACGGGGAGCACCCTTTTTGCTATCCCCAATGGGGGCAAAAGCGGAAACTAGGAGGCTGCTTGCCCCTTCAATCGTTGCAGGGATCGGAACAGGAGAACCACATAGACCCAGAAGATGGGCACAACGGCTGTGGCAGCGGCAGCCGCAACCATTCTCACCCCAAAGTCGCCAACATCAGCCACAACTATGACAAATCCAACTATCAATCCACCCGCAAAACCAAGAATCAAGCCCAGGACCAGAAGGGCCCAAAACACGCCCCACCAACGACCTTTGACGAGATTCCAACTGTAGCGCAGCCCTCCTGTAGTTCCTTGATTTTCTAGAGCAATGGCACAAGGTGTGAGGGCCAGCTTAACCCCTACATAAATGCCTGGAATGATCAGAAAGATGGAGGCAAGGGAAGAGAGGAGTGCTGCTAAGAGGGTGCCCAGAACTAGAGGCACTGCCTTCGAGACAGCTCGGTTGAGGCTGTTGCCCAGCAGGGGAGCTTGCCGCTTCAGGTGCTGATCCACCAGCCACAAGGCTGCTCCAACTAGGATCGGTGCAACAATGCCATAGGCCAGTTGGAGGATCCCCCCGAGAAGTGGGGTCAGCTCCGTGACGATGGCCCGAATAAAGCCTGGAGAGGCCAGGATCAGCAGCGGCCAGTAGATGGGGCCTACGACTTCAAACGACCGCCGCAAGAGCAGAATCGGGTTAAGGGTGGCGTTGTGCATGGCGGAGAGATCCTCCTGGGCAATCCGATCCACTCCCTTCATACCACGGGATCTCACCTAGGACATCTCGGGTTGAGCCGAAATCCCAAGAAGGGATCCCTTCTCATCTCAAAGCCAGGCACGGGGAGCACCCTTTTTGCTATCCCCAACAGGAGGCCGCCTGCCCCTTCAATTGTTGCAGGGATCGGAACAGGAGCACGACGTAGACATTCAGGATAGGCGCAACTGCCGTGGCGGCAGCATTCCCAACCACAGTCACACTCACAACATTCACAACTTCCAAAATTTTCTCAGCAAAAGTCTCGTCATAAGACGAAATCACACCCGAAATCACACCTACCGTGAAGCCAAAGATGAAATTCCCGGCCAGAAATGCCACAACCACCGTGAGGCCAAAGATAAGAAGTGCCCAAAACGCTCCCCACCAGCGGCCCTTGACGAGGCTCCAACTGTAGCCCAACCCTTCTGTAGTGCCTTTGTCTTCCAGGACAATTGCGCAGGGCGTGAAAGCCAGCCTTACTCCCCAGTAGATTCCAGGAAGCACGAATAACATCATCCCGACTAAGGAAATCAACCCCACCAGGAGGCTGCCGAATATCAGAGGCACTGCCTTGGAGACAGCCTGATCCAGGCTGTTGCCCAGCGGGGGAGTTCGCTGCTTCAAGTGCTGATCCACCAACCAGAAGGCTGCCCCGGCCAGGATGGGCGCACCAATCAGGCCATAGGCCAAGTTGAGGATCCCCCCGAGAAGTGGGGTCAGCTCCGTGACGATGGCCAGAATAAAGCCTGGAGAGGCCAGGATCAGCAGCGGCCAGTAGATGGGACCTACCAACTCAAACGACCGCTGCAGGAGCGGGATTGGGCTAAGGGTGGCGTTTTGCATGGCGGAGGGATCCCTGTGGGCAACCAAGTCCACCCCCTTCATACCACGGGATCCCGGCTTTGGTTCTGGGAATAGGCTTAAGAAAGTCTGTATTGCTTTGTACAGATTTACGCCGATTTTTGGAGAATCCACGCCGCTGCCTGTTCGCCGCTGCGCAGGGATCCCTCGAGGCTGCTCTGGTGGGTGTATTCCCCGGCCCAAAGGAGGCCCGGCAGGCCGCTAAAGGTGGGAACCAGATGCTGCTGAAAGCCGGGGGGTTGTACAAACTGGGCAAAAGGGATCCGGTACACCCGCAGCAGGCGCAGTTGCTCCAAGGGGGCTTTATCGCTACGCGACGCTGCCGCGACGGGGAAGTAAGTTTGCAGCTCGGCTCGGCAGGCTTGGGCCAGCTCCTCGTCACCTAAGGGGGGATCCCCTAGCACCACCACCGAATACAGGTGTTGGCCAGGAGGAGCCAGCGCCGGGCTGATGCGGGTAAGTTGGACCCAATGGTTGATCCAGCCCTGGCCGGTGGCGTTGAGGTACAAGTAGGCGCCGCGGCTGAGGGAAAAGGGGGCGCAGAAGTAGAGACAGGTCACCGCTCGCCCCTGGGTGGGAATGGGGGTGGGGGCTTGAGGGTACAGCTCGGCTTGCCAGGCTCGGGCTTGGGGAGCATCGACGGCGCAGACTACCCACTCGGCAGGGATCTCTTCGCCCTGGGCGGTGCGGATCCCGCGCACTTTCCCGTCTTCTGCCAGGATGCGCTCCACCGGGGTTTGGTAGCGAATCTGTTCGGGGGACAGGTGACCGGCCAGTTGTCGGGCCAGTTCTCCCATGCCCAAGGCCGGGGTGACAATGGATCCCTCGGCCATCATCTTGAAATAAAAGGCAAAGAGGCGGGCGCTACTGCCCAGATCCGGATCTAGAAGGATCCCGCGGAAAAAGGGGTAGAAAAAGTGCTGGCAGATCTGTTGGGAAAAGCCGTACTGCTCCAGAAACTCCCGCAGCGAGCAATCGGATCCCCCTAGCCCTTCTTGAAAAACCTGCTCCGGGCTGCGGCGCGCCAGCTCGGATCGCAATTGCAGCACCTTGAGCTTGTCCCCAAAGCTGGCCAAGGGGTTGAGCAAAGAGGGGAGAAGGCTGGACAGATCCCGTAGGGGATCCCCCAACAGCCAGCAGCGACCGGGTTGAGCCAAAATAGCGCCGGGCCGGTAGGGACGGGGATCGAGCTTGCCCAGATCCAAATGCTGTCGCACTTTGGGATAGGCGGTGAACAGCACCTGAAAGCCGCGATCCAGGCGAAAGCCATCCACCTTGTCGGTACGCACCCGCCCCCCAGGGCCGTCGCTTTTTTCCAGAACCAGGACATCCCTCCACCCCGCCTGGCTCAGCACTTTGGCGCAAGCCAAGCCGGCCAGCCCCGCCCCAATGATGACAACTTTGCCCATGCTGATACATTTACGCTGAACACTGCTGAACATCACTGTTCAACTATGCAGCGATAGCATTCTGTTTGTT
>NZ_JANSHW010000173.1:0-9279 GCF_047461815.1 Synechococcus sp. R6-10 | reverse complement strand
GGGGTGCTTCCCGCCTCGCCCTATCTATGCCCGCTTTCCCATGCCTCTCTCTGCAAAGGATGCCAGCACCCGAACCCCAGAAAACTCGACTCCAAGACAACAAGACAGCTGGGTGTTCCTCCTCTCCCTGCTGATTTTGATACTCAGTTTGGGGCTAACCGGCTGCTCTGCCAGTTCTGGATCCCCTGTTGTGCCCAGCCCACCCACCCTCACCCGCTACGTTGCCCTGGGAGCCAGCGATGCCGTTGGCTACAACGCCTCCATTTCCTGTGATGGCCCAGCCAACGCCGCCGGCACTCGACCCCAGCGCTCAGAGCCCCTGGACTGCCCCAATGGAACGGGCTATGTGCCCCGCCTGGCTCGCTTGCTGCCCGGCCCAGTGGAGCTTATCAACCTGGGCCGCTCGGGAGCGGTGCTCAGCCCCGCCATGCAAGCCCTGAGGCAGGGGATCCCGGCCAATTTGCTGCAGGATCAAGTGCCGCGCCTTCCCCCCGATGCCACCCTGATCACCATTTGGGTGGGCGGAAACGATACCAACGCCATCGCTCTGGCGGCGGCTCAACGGGCTCTCCAAGGTGAGGATCCCTTGCCCTTCGTCGATCAGCAGATCCGACAATTCGCCGCCGATTACCAAACCCTGCTGCAAGCGGTGCGTGCCCGTGCCCCTCAAGCTCGCCTGGCGGTGGCCAACCTGCCCAACTTCGCCCTGATTCCTCTGGGTCAGCAGCAACCCAGCAGCGTGCGCCAACTGCTCTCCCTGATCTCGGTTGGCCTCACGCAACGGGCCATCAACCCCTTAAGCCAACAGGGGATCCCAGTGGTGGACTTGCTCTGCGATCCCCGCTCCTACCGACGCGAGTCCTTCTTTCCCGGCCCGCTGGCCGACGGCTTTCACCCCAACGACCGGGGCTACGCCGATTTGGCCGATGCCTTCTTGAGCGCCCTTCGGCAACCGCTCCCTCCCCAAACCCGCTGCCCTCCCTTTAGCGAGGTGGGATCCCTGCAACCAGATGCGGCGGCAGAGTCTGCCCTCCGCAGTTTTCTCACGGATGGATACAAGCCGGCACAATAGGAAGGATCCCTGCGCTCGGCAAGGGATCCCAAAGGCGCTTAGACGATCCAGCCACGGAGAACGGGCCAGTTTTAGGAAGCAGCTACCGCTGCCGAGGAACGCCGCCGCCGGCCCAGAGCACCCGCTACCGGCTCCGGTTGGGTTTCCACACTCAGGGAAGACACAGACTCCTCTTCAGGGGATTGCACAAAAACCGCCACCGTGGGCTTGCCGGGCAATTGTTCTCGCAAGAAACGGCGCACCACCCGCTCCACTTCGCCCTTGAGGCCGGCCCAGTCGATGTCCAGGCTGCCCCGCTCCAGCGAGCGAGCAAATTGGGGCCACGCTTGCCGAAGGGTGTTCTCCAGAAGGGGTTTCAGGTCGGATCCCTTGAGTTGGTTCCCTTCCCCCGCCAAGCCAAAGGTTTGCACCTGTGGGGTGCAGAGCAACTGGCCACTGCCGTCCAGGCTGATCACCACCGTCACCATACCGTCTTTGGCGATCTGCTGCCGCTCCTGCATCATCTCATCCATCACCACTCCATCGTGGGAAGCGGCGATCATCTGCAGGCCAGAGGGGACGCGGCCTGTGATGGCAATGCGCTCCCGGTTCACCTCCACCACATCGCCATTGTCGATGATTACAATGTTTTCCCGCGGGATCCCCATGCTCATGGCGGTTTCGGCGTGCTTGACCAGCATGCGGTATTCCCCGTGGGTGGGGACAAAGAACTTGGGGCGGGTCAGGGCAATCATCAGCTTTTGGTCTTCCTGGCAGCCGTGGCCGGAAACGTGCAGGCCCTTGTCTTTGCCGTAAATGACATTGGCTCCCAGCTCCATTAGCTTGTCAATGACCCGCGAGACTGCGATCGTGTTGCCAGGGATCGGGTTGGCCGACCACACCACCGTGTCGCCTGGCTTGATTTGCAACTGCGGGTGCTCGCCGTTGGCGATGCGGGTAAGAGCAGCCAGCGGTTCTCCCTGGGATCCGGTGGTGAGGATGATCACCCGGTCATCCGGCAGGCTGTTGATCACATGCATTGGCTGCAGCGTCTCGTCCTTGCAGCGGATGTAGCCCAAGCGCCGCGCATGAGCCACCACGTTTAGCATGGAGCGGCCCAGCAGAGACACCACCCGACCTTGCTGTTCGGCAATCTGCAGCACCAAGTTGAGACGATGTACCGAAGAAGCAAAGGTGGTGATGATCACCCGCCCTTTGGCTCCGGCAATGGCCTTGGTGAGACCGGGCACCACTGAGGCTTCGGAAGGGGTGAACCCCGGCACTTCAGCGTTGGTGGAGTCGCTGATCAGGCAGAGCACTCCCTTTTCCCCATGTTCGGCCAACCGCTGCAGGTCGAAGTACTCCCCATCCACGGGGGTATGGTCGATCTTAAAGTCGCCGGTCTGAATAATGACGCCCACAGGCGTGTGCAGAGCCACCGTAAAGCTATCGGCAAAAGAGTGGGTGTTGCGAATGAATTCGGCAAAAAAGTGCTTACTCAAGGGAACGATTTCACGGGGGCCAACAGGACGCAGCTCTGTGCGGTTGAGCAGGCCCACTTCCCGCAATTTCTCTTCCAGCAGCGCCAGCGCCAATCTGGGGCCGTAGATGACCGGAATATCAAATTCCCGCAGGTGATACGGGATGCCACCGATGTGATCTTCGTGGCCGTGGGTAACCACCATCCCCCGCACTTTGTCCCGATTTTGCTTGATGTAGGTCATGTCCGGCAGCACGATGTTCACGCCGTGCATGCTCTCATCGGGAAAAGCCAAACCGGCATCCAAGAGGATGATGTCATCCTCGTAGCGGAAGGCCCATGTGTTTTTGCCGATCTCCCGTTCGCCGCCCAGCGGAATCATCTGAACGGAAGAGGTGGATTGTGGGGTTACAGAACGAGAAACAACTGAAGAACGTGGTGTTGGCATATGGGTTTAGATCCTCAACAGTAAAAAAACAAAAACAGAAATAGGCACAAGCTATCCCCGACAAAGTTGTGGGCGAAAGCCGCAACTCATCCATTTCCCAGGCCGGGGAAGAGCTTTTCGGGGAAAAAGCCACTTACCCACAGGTCAAACGCCACAAAAGAGCCCCTTGCAAACCCCTGAAAACCGTGGTCATGGCAGAAGCAAAGCCTAAAAATGCAATCATGAAACTTTCGTCGCCATTTGTTCGGATCCCTTCGATTCAGCCAGTAGGCCCATCTCTTCAAGCACCTGTCGCAAAACCTGCAGAGAACTGGGCTGTAGAGGCGCTAGGGGAAGGCGCGCCCGACCCACTCGCCAACCCTGCATCTCCAATGCGGCCTTAATTGGAACTGGGTTGGTCTCGATGAATAAAACCTTGAACAACGGAAACAGGCGCAGGTGGTGGGCCAAAGCTTGATCGTGTTGCCCCCTGATGTAGCTCTGGATCAGCTCCTGCAACTGCAACCCAACTAGGTGGCTGGCTACACTGACCACACCGCTGCCTCCCAAAGATAGGAGTGGCAAAGTCAAAGAGTCATCTCCCGAATAAATGGCAAAACGCGAGGGAGTGAGTCGCCGAATTTCCGAAGCTACATCCATCATACCACTGGCTTCTTTGATGGCGACAACCGTTTCCAATTCTGCCAATTTCGCTACAGTCTCCGGCTGTAAACTGGCCCCTGTCCGACTGGGAATGTTGTAGAGCAAGATGGGCAGGTCACTGGCTTGGGCGATGGCCTTGAAGTGCTCATAAAGGCCGGCCTGGGTAGGCTTGTTGTAGTAGGGCACCACCTGCAGAGAGCCATCCAAACCGAGTTGAGCGGCCTTTTTTGTGGCTTCAATGGCCTCACGGGTGGAGTTGGATCCCGTCCCGGCGATCACCTTAGCCCGACCGGCTACGGCATCTCGCACCACGCGGAACAGCTCATACTCCTCTTGCCAGGTTAGGGTGGGAGATTCGCCTGTGGTGCCACAGACCACCAAGCCGTCACTGCCGTGGGTTGCCAAGTAATCGGCCAAACGAGCGGCCTCATCGTAGTTAAGCTCCCCCTCATCAGTAAAGGGGGTAACCATGGCCGTCAGCACTCGACCGAAGTTCACCGATTGCTTCTCCCCATCAACCACACCAATCCGACGATTAACCGGGCGACCCAGATGAGACCAGTTTGTTTTTCCATCATACCTGCCTTTGCGTTAGGGATCCCGCTTGCCTGCCCTGCCAAGGCCCAGTTTGTGCCTCACCCGGTTGCCACAGGCTGGATAAAAGGGAGATAACAAAGAAGACAGACCGTTTGAACACGGAATGTATAGCCATTTGCCAATCCTGCCCCTACCTTTGGGGGGAGCAGCCTTTCTACCGACACTTGAGGATCCCTATGGACGCCCTAACTGCCCTGAAAGAGCGCATTTCCGCCGACAAATTGGATCCCAGCCGCCGTTTATCGGAAGCGGAGATCCGAGAGCTGGTGGCTTATGCTACGGAAGCTCCTTCTTCCTTCAACATTCAGCACTGGCGGTTTGTTGCGGTCACCGACCCGGAAGACAAAGAGCGCCTCAAATCTCTGGCCTACAACCAACAGAAGGTGGCGGATGCATCGGTGGTGTTTATCATCCTGGGGGATCTGCGGGGGTATGAGAAACTGCCTGAAATTGTGCAAAGAAGCGTTGCTGCCGGGATCCTCCCCCCCGAAAAAGCGGAAGGCTGGGTGAACATGGCCCAGGCAACCTATCTCCACAATCCCACCTTGGCGCGGGATGAGGCAATTCGCTCTGGGGCGATGGCTGCCATGGCGCTGATGATCGCGGCTCAGGCCAAGGGTTTGGTGAGCGGGCCGATGATCGGCTTTGATCCGGAAGGGGTAAAGCGGGAGTTCGGCATTGCCGACCGCTACGTGCCGGTGATGCTGCTGGCGGTTGGATATGCGGCAGCGGGTAACCTGCCGCGCAAGCCTCGCTTGGGGGTGGATGAAGTTCTGGCCTTTGGGCGAGGGCGGGAGTTTTAGCCCTAGGCTCAGGTGGGATCCCTGTCGCCCTCTCCTGGGCTCCTACCGGCATCAAGCCTTGAGAAAATGAACCAGCTGTTGCAAGCGATCCCAAGCGGCACCCCTGGCGAGAATCTCGCGAGCTTGGGCGATCCCGGCTCTCCAATCGGGGGCCACTCCGGCCACCTGCAGGGCCAAAGCAGCATTCAAGGCCACCACATCCTGCTGGGCAGGCGTCCCGGATCCCTGGAGAACTTGGGTGAGGATGGCGGCATTTTCCGCCACATCCCCCCCCTTGAGAGCTTGGGTGGGTGCCAGGGTCAGCTCGTAATCTGCAGGGTTCAAGACTTCCGTCCGTACCAGCCCACCGGACAGGATGCCCAGATCGGTGGGTTGATCCAGACCGGCCTCGTCGAGACCTTCGCGGCTGTGCAACACAATGGCCCCTTCCCGTCCCAACAGGCGCAGGGCCTCTGCCATTACCGGCACCAGCTCCTGGGCGTAAACCCCGATCACCTGGCGGTTGGGATAGAGGGGGTTGACCAAGGGCCCCAACAGGTTGAAAATGGTGCGAACCTTGAGGGCCCGCCGATAGGGGATCACCGCCCGCATGGCCGGGTGCCACTGGGGAGCAAACAAAAAGGTGATGCCCACTTCCGCCACAGCCGCCCGCACCCGCTCTGGCTCAGCCCCCAAGTTCACCCCCAGGGCCTCCAGCACATCGGCCGAGCCGACCTTGCCAGAGGCGGAACGGTTGCCATGTTTAACCACCGGGATCCCGGCTGCACTGACCACAAAGGCCACCGCCGTGGAAATGTTAAAAGTGCCGGCCCCATCGCCGCCGGTGCCACAGGTATCCACCAGGAGAGGCAAGTCCAGCGGGGATCCCAGCGAAGCCCGCTGTAGCACTCGTGCCATGCCGGCCAGTTCACCAGCGCTCACACCCTTGGCTTGCAGGGCCGCCAGAATCGCCCCCGACACCACATCTGGCACTTGGTTCTGGAGCCAACCGTTCATCAACTGTTCAGCTTGGGCTTCGCTCAGAGATTGCCGATCCAGCAACTGCCCCAAAAGCTGTGGCCAAAGGTCAGCCGTTTCCGTCATGGGTCGGGATCCTGGGTGTCAGCGGGTACTTATAGTAGCGTATCCCGCCTCTGGGTCACTTGCCTCGTGCAGGTCGGGCCATGCTGAGGGTTAGCTAATCCGCCCAGAAGCTCCGCCCTCCTTATTGCTACGCAACGCGACGCAACCACTTTAGCGGCGCGGAGCGCTATGCCTCAGCGTAAGGGTCGGGATGAAAGGCGGTCTTTGTTCTATAATCAACCTGGCTGTACAAAACGGCTTTGCCGGAATCTGGTACAGCTACGCGGTGGGACATTCCGTGTCTGCTCGCTGAGGGTTCTTGTGATAGCTCCCCGTTGAAGCGAGAAGCGCACACTCTTTCGCTTTAGCAGCGCGGAGTGCTTTGCGTCAGCATGAGTGCGGGAGTATGTCACCATAGTGGGTTTGACCTGAGCCGTTTCCGGCCTCGGCAGGGTGCGTTCTATTCTTCTCTTCCCTCCCGGAGGTTGTGATGAACCCTCCAACTAACCCAAGGGCTTGCAGCCCGCTTGCACGAGCGGGAGCCTTCGCCCCCATCCATGTTGTGGGCGGGGGGTTGGCGGGGACAGAAGCTGCTTGGCAAATTGCCCAGGCAGGGTTGCCTGTCATCCTTTCGGAGATGCGCCCCGTGCGTCAGAGCCCGGCCCATCACACCGATCAGTTGGGGGAGCTGGTGTGCAGCAACTCCTTTGGGGCTGCGGCCAGCGATCGGGCGGCAGGGCTGCTCAAGGAAGAACTGCGACAACTGGGATCCCTGGTGATCGCGACGGCGGATTGCCATGCAGTGCCGGCAGGAGGGGCATTGGCAGTGGATCGGGCCCGCTTCAGCCAGGCTCTCACGGAAGCCATTCAAAACCATCCCCGCATCACCCTGCGTCGGGAGGAGGTGACGGAGATCCCGGAGGGCATTGCCGTCCTCTGTACCGGCCCTCTGACCAGCGATCCCCTGGCCAAGGCACTGCAAGCCTTTACGGGCCTGGAGTACCTGAGCTTTTTTGATGCGTCTAGCCCCATTGTTACCGGGGATTCGTTGAACCGAGCGGTGGTGTTTCAGGCTTCCCGCTACGACAAGGGGGAAGCAGCCTATCTCAACTGCCCCATGACGGAAGCGGAGTACGAACGGTTTTGGCGGGCGCTGGTGGAGGCGGAGCAGGCGCCCCTCAAGGATTTTGAACGGGAGGAGCGCAAGTTTTTCGAGGGCTGCTTGCCGATTGAAGAAATGGCGCGCCGGGGCAAAGACACCCTCTGTTTCGGCCCCTTGAAGCCGGTGGGGCTGGTGGATCCGCGCACGGGATCCCGTCCTTATGCGGTGGTGCAGTTGCGGCAAGAGGACAAAGCAGGGCAGCTGTGGAACTTGGTGGGCTTTCAAACCAACTTGAAATGGGGAGAACAGCAGCGGGTCTTTCGCCTCATCCCCGGCCTGGAACAGGCGGAGTTTGTCCGCTTTGGGGTGATGCACCGCAATACATTTTTGAATTCGCCCCAGCTTCTGTGGCCGACCTTGCAATTTCGTCGCCGACCCACGCTGTTTGCCGCCGGCCAGTTGGTGGGCACCGAGGGCTATGCCTGCGCGGTGGCAGGGGGATGGTTGGCCGGACAGAACGCCGCCCGCCTGGCTCTGGGGTTGCCCTTGATCACGCTGCCCCCCGAAACAATGATGGGATCCCTGTTTCAGTTCATCAGCAGCGCCGATCCCAGGCACTTTCAGCCGATGCCGGCCAATTTTGGGCTGTTGCCGGATTTGGAGGGGCGCAAGCTTCGCAACAAGCAGGAGCGCTATGGCCGTTACCGGGATCGCGCTTTGGCTGCTCTGAAAACGACTGGGTTGGTGCGCCAAGTGCAAACCGCCTAGGGGAGCTTGGAGCGTGTTCCCGACCATTGCGATCCAAGTCAAAGTCGAGATTGAGCGTTATCGTCATTTGAAACTAGATTGAGACACTTCCTAGGCGTTTCGCGACCGCCCCCAGCCCCTCTCCCTCTGGGGGAGGAGAGTCGGGAAGCAATGCCACAGAAATATTTAGAAATGTTTCATTCCTATGCCGCGGTAGCAGATCCCAAAACGAGCTGTCAAAAGCTGGGCAAACCTGTTGGCTACCTTCCCTCTTTCCGCTGCTCACAAGACAAAAGGGCGCGCATGGACTCCAACAGTTTGGGTGCCCTCTGGGTTAGGTCTTGATAGAGGCAAATTTGCTGTTGGCAGCGGGCCAGGTTATGGGCTTTGCGGCTGGGGTAGCGCTGGGGATCCCAATTCCAGTAGGCGTCTTCAAACCAATCCTGTAAAAAGCGCATCCCCAATTCCAGGGTAATCAGTTGGATCCCTTGAATGATGAGTTCTGGTTGTAGGGCGTGCAGGTTCCCGGTTTGGGCATAGCCCCGCAACCCGGCCAGGATCGCCTCTGGCTGAAGGGTATTTCCTCGTTTGCCCCAGGAGCGCAGGGCATCCCCCAATTCAACATAGAGATTGTGATACATAAAGGTGTCCAGATCCACCAGGCCCACAAATCGCCCCTGCTCATCGAACAAAAAGTTGTTGAACTTGAGATCGGCATGGATGATTTGAGTTGGGATCCCCGAGGGCAGCAGAAGATTGGGCACAGTTTCGATTAAAAACTGCCATTCTGCCTGCACTTCTGGGGCCGGCTCATACTGGCGTAGCTGTTGCCAAAGGTGAGCCGTATCGTGAAAATGCGGGATCTGGAAGCGAAAACGATAGTCCATCTGGGCCAAGAGTCGATGTAGGCGTCCAACGGCTGCCCCCGCCTCTTCCAGATAGCCCCAATTGGGAGGAGTTGGGTGACAGGATCCCGGCAGACAATCCATGACCCGCCACAGCCCTTCTGCCCAGGACAAGTGCAGGGATCCATCGCGAGCGCGACGGAATCGGGGCACAGGGAAGCCGTGTTGTCTCAGCCATTGGCCGATGGCTTGACCATCTTCGGTGACAGCAGGATCAAATCGGGGGTGAAGGCGCTGGACGATGAAGGATCCCTCAGAGGTGTTGAGTTTCCAAGTTTGGTGAATGAGGCCCACTCGGATGGCTTCGGGTGGCTCTGGATCCCCCAGTTGAAAGTGTTGGACAAGGGGATCCAGCCAAGTCAGGTCAAGCATAGGCAAGGAAGAAATCTATTCAAGCTTGGGGTGCTGGGTCGATCTTTTCGTTTTCAGAGCTGCCTCAAAC
>NZ_JANSHW010000172.1:0-7364 GCF_047461815.1 Synechococcus sp. R6-10 | reverse complement strand
AACCGTTGATGCCCACCCGCACTGCCATAGCATTGACCATAGACTTGTCCAGAAGGGATCCCGCTCTCTCAGGGCAAATCCCGCCTCAACTTTATCAGAACGCCCTAGTCGTTTCAAGACAAGTTGATGGGTAGGGTCAGGAGAGACTGGCCGATGGGGGTCGGTTTGCAGTCCAAATCCACACCTCCAAGCAACAATTGCGCCCAGCCCGGCAACCGGTGGCCTAAGCTGGGAAAAGTTGTGCTTTTCTGGATGTGCCCCCGCCGCCTCAGCCTTCTGTGCAGGATGACTTTCCTCCCTTACCCCCCCCACCTCCCCGTTCTCCGGCTTTGAGGGTGGTGGAAACGGCTTTTTTGGCCAGTACCGCGGCCTTGATCTGGATCCTGAGCTACACGCCGCTGGCCCCCTTTATACGTCTGTTTTTCCCCATCCCGGTGGCGCTGGCGGTGATGCGCTGGGATCCCCGCACAGGGGCAATGGCCCTGGTGGTCTCCGGCCTGTTGCTGACGGTGCTGATAGGGCCCACGCGCAGCATTCTCTATGTCATTCCCTATGGTCTGCTGGGCTATTGGTGTGCCCGCCTGTGGCAGCAGCGTCTTTCCTGGTACGTCTCGGTGGTGAGCGGGGCTGTGCTCAGCGCCCTGGGCTTGATCTTTCAGTTGGTGCTTTCCTCCCTACTGGTGGGGGAAAACCTCTGGATCTACGTAACCATTCAACTTACCGGCCTAACCAACTGGCTCCTGGATGTGTCCCTCAGCCGATGGGGCGTCTACTGGGTGGCAGAACCCTGGATGGTTCAGGTGGTGGTGGTGGGATTTATTGCCTTCAATTCCCTCATCTACGTATTCACGGTGCATTTGGTGGCCGCCCTGGTGATGGAGCACTTTCGTTGCCCGCTGCCACCCCCGCCGAAGTGGGTACAGTTTTTGCTGGATTAGCAGCCCCTGTGAGTTGTACAAGAGCAGAGCAAGCTGCTCTACAAATGAGTTCTTGACAAATCTTGACAAGTGAGTTCTTGGCAAAAGTCCCACCCTATTGCCATGCAACGCTACAGGAATGCAAGAACTGGAAGGTTCTCTGCTAGGATCGCGGTAGCGGGACGGAGTCTCGTTGGCATCCTGGTGGCAACAAGATATCAAGATTTAAGACTGCGATTATGGCTTCCCGCAAGAATCAACTGGCTATTGACAATGACGAGCTGATGCGTCGGGTAGAGGCTCTGATCAACGCTTCCAAAAATCGCTATCGCATCACGGTACAGGTGGCCAACCGCGCCAAGCGCCGCCGCTACGAGGATCCGGATGATATAGAAGATGGCTGGATGAAGCCAATCCGCCGCGCTGTCATCGAAATGTCGGATGAACTGACTGAGCCGGAAATCATCGGCGATGAGTAGTCACTAGACTTGCGGCCTGCTGGCGCGACCGCCCTGTTGAAACTGCTAGCCGGCTGAGCGGCTAAGGGTAGAAGCTTTCGGCAGCCGCCTATTTTGTCAATTTGTCAAGTCGTTTGCAACGGGATCCCTTTCCCGCAGGCGAGCCTCGAGCCGCGATTCCATTAGGTGCAGCAGGCGGTGGGTCTCCTCTGGGCTGAGACCCTGGATGCGCATCTCCAAGGGGCTGTGGAACCAGAGGGTCTGCTGTGGGAAAGGAATCTGGATCCCTGCTTGATCGAAGGCGTGCTTGAGGCGACGGCGGTATTCCCGCGCCACCCTCCACTGCTGCAGAGGCTGCACCTTGATCCAAATGCGCAGCGTGATCCCCCGCTCCCCCAGATCATCGACACCGTGCATTTCGGGGGGCTCGAGGATTTTTTCCCGCCAAGCTGGCTCCCGGTACATCTGCAGAGCCACCTGCTCGGTGATGCGTATTGCCTGTTCCAGATCGTTTTCATAGGCGATCACAATCCCCAGATCCACCCGTGACCAGCCGTTGGAGAGGTTTTCCACCACCCGGATGGCACTGTTGGGAATGGAGATCAAGCTGCCTTCGGTGTTGCGCAACTGGGTTAGCCGCAGATCCATGTGTTCCACAAGGCCGCCCCGCCCGTCCACCACGATCACATCCCCTTCGGCAAATTGATCTTCAATTAAAATCAACAGCCCATTGATCACATCTTTAATCAGATCCTGAGCAGCCAGGGAAATCCCCAGCCCAATAAAGCCTAGGCTGGCCACTAAGGGGCCAATATTGACCCCCACCGAGGCCAGGCCAGCCAGGGATCCAAGCAAAACCAGGGTAGTGGCTGCAGCTCCTTTAGAGACGCTGGCAAAGGTGCTGAGGCGTTTGCTGAGGCGATAGGTGGGGGCATTTTGCCACTGTTCTTGGCGCAGGGCAGCAAAGAGGTTATCCAGCACTAGTCCACTCAGCCAGACACTGCCATAGGTGGCCAGACCCACCCCTACCAACCGCAACAGAGGGCCGCGCAGCGAAACCAGGAAAAACGTTTGCAGGGGTCGCGTTTGCGGGAAAAGGCCCAAGCTCACCCCAACTCCGCCCACCCACAGGCCAATTTGCACCAGGCGCAGCAGGCGAATTTGCAGCTCCAAGTAGGATTCCTGCCGTTTGCGTCCGGCCTGTTGTTCGACCAAGACGGGATCCACGCCCGGCTGCTCTTCCCCCGCTAGGCGCTCCTGAATCTCTGCTTGGATGGCCTGGTATTCCGTCTGCAGGGCATCGCGTTTTTGCTGCAGCCGTCGCCGTTCTCGCTGACAAAGCTGGCTCAGGCTGCCCGCCACGGCCAAGATGCCGAGGGCAATCACCGCTTGGCGGCGCAAAAATTGAGGCTGCCGCTCCCGTTGCGAAGTGCGCAGCGCTTCCTCGACAATGCCGGCTACCTGCTCAGCCCAGTCCATGGGTTGGGCGCCCTGGAATTGAGCATCGAGGGAGGTGATGGTTAGCAAATGTCGCCCATTCACCCGGATAACAGGCTGGTTGGTCTGGCCGTCCAGGGTGACTTCAACCTGCAGCGCCTCTGGATCGAATCCGGCGCTGGCCAACTGGTGCAGGGTTTGTTCAATGGAGCGCACCCGCTGCGACACCGGAGGCAGGCTGCCGGGATCCCCCTGGGGAGCAGTAACCACAAACAAATGCCGCCCATCCAGCGTCACGGCCTCCGCCTGGACAGAGGAGGTGGGGAGGCTAAGCGCTTGCCGCAGCTCTTCTAGGGCATCCAAACGGTTGAGCAAAGGCAGGTTGGAGGTGGTGCCGTTGTTTTCGGCAGCTTCCTGCCCCCATGCGGGCCCGCCTATGGGGGATAGGGCAAAAGATGCACCGAAAAGGAGAGGCCACAACAGGGATCCCGTTTTCCCCGGCTTCGGCTTGTCTACCGATCGCAGTTTGTGCAGCATGAGCCGTTCGCGTCAGCGGTGCGAAGCACTTGAACAACCTCACTCCAGAAAGAAGAAAGCAATCCCGAGGATGGCATAGGTGGCCAAGAGCAGTAGCCCTTCCAGCCAGTTGGATCGCCCATCGCTGCTAACGGAATTGATCAGCAGCACTGAGACGGCAATGGCCACCAACTCTACCATGCCGAAGTTGAAGTTCATGGGCTGATGCAGCACATCCCCGGCCAGCACCAGCAGAGGTGCCACAAACAGGGCAATTTGCATCGTCGAGCCCAGCGCCACCGAGAAGGAGAGATCCATCTTGTCTTTCATGGCCACCGTGATCGCCGTCGCATGCTCTGCCGCGTTGCCGATGATCGGCAACAAAATCACCCCCATAAACAGCGGCGTCATGTGAAAGTGTTCCAGCGTATCCTCTAGAGTGCTCACCAACAGTTCCGACTCCAGCGCCACCAACACCGTCAACCCCAAGAGGGCCAGCACCCAAAACCCCAAACCGGCTCCCTCGGGCGGAGCCGTCAACACCTGGGGAATGGATCCTTCCGCCTGCAAAACCGGATTGGGGGCCAGGCGATTGGCCGCCTCATCTTCTGCGGCTTCCGCTTCGTGAAGGGTGTAGAGGTAGCTGTGGGTTTTGAGGGAAAACAGCAAAGTAAGACCGTAAACCCCGATCAGCACCAGGGCTACCGCCGTGGATAGCTCTTGGATGGAGATCTCCCCCAAGTTGGCATCGGCATAGGTGACCACGCTGGGCAAGATCAAGGCCACCACCGCCAGGTTCATCACCGAGGCATTCATGCGGGCCACCTCGGGTCGAAAGCTCTGCTCCCGAAACTTGATCCCGCCCAAAAACATGGCCAAGCCGGCCACCAGGAGCAGGTTGCTGATGATCGCGCCGGTGATGGAGGCTTTCACCACATCCACCAACCCCGCCCGCAGTGCCACCAAGCCGATGATTAACTCCGCCGCATTGCCAAAGGTGGCGTTGATCAGCCCCCCGACTGTCGGCCCTGTCAAGGCTGCAATCTCTTCCGTGGCCTGACCCATAAACTTCGCCAAGGCCACCACCGCCAAAGCCGCACAGAGGAAGACCAGGTTGGGATCCCAGCCCCGGAAGTGCCCCACCCAAGATAGGGGAACCCCCAACAGCAGCAGGAACATTATGCTGTTCAGACCTCTCTGCCAACCTGCCGCAGAGCGATCCGGCGAAACCAAAGGATTTGCGTTAGCCAGGGTCATGGTTCACAAGGGGAGAAAAGGTAGCGACGATGGAGGCTGTTTGGGTTTCGGGGAGCCAGATCCCCCATGGCCAGGAGTGACCATCTCCAAGAGTCTAACGGCTGCGAGGGGAGGTTGGATAGGTGCTGCTGGCTAGAGGGAGATAACCCGGTTGCGCTGCAACTGCCGGGCGATCTCGGCTCCCAATTGATCGGACAGATGCTGGGGATCGGCGATTTTCAAAAAACTGCTGCCCTCTACCTCAAAGGGAAAGGATCCCTCGATGCCGTCGCGGGGGAGTTGTACCAGCAGCAATTGTTCAGGGCGCTTCGATTGCAGGGCATAGCCCAACTCCAGACAGACCTGGGGGCTGGGTAGGGGACGCCCCCGGCCATTCACCTGCACAGGGGTTACATCGGCCACCACCAGCAGCGCGTGCTTGAGCTTGCGAATCAAGGCCGCATCGATGAGCGGGGTCTCAGCCTCAGCGGGAAGGGATCCCTGAAGCTGTAGGGGCACAACCGGCCCGTGGTTGCGATTGAGGGTCTCTACCACGGCTTGCAATGCCCGGTGCAGAGTGGCGCTGGAGTCGGGGTAATCCGATTGGCCGCAGAAGTAGATGACCGGCTCGGTCATGTTCAGGGTGGCCCGCTTATTAAAGTAGATCTCACGGCTGATCAAATCGAGGTTGGAGATGCTGTAGGCACCGCTGCCCTCGATGTAAAACTCCACCAGCTCTCCTTCCAGGTAGCGCTGCCACCATACGGAAGCCTTCACCTGCTCCACATCGTCGAGAAAGTCGGCCCGCATCGCCGTTTTCAAGAGGCCGGTACGGCTTAGGCGCAGGTCGGGGGCCCTCTGTTGGACTTGAGAAGCAGACAACACCGAATCCAAATACCAGGCTTTCAGGACGATGATCGCCATGGGATCCCTCTGCGCTCAGCCTTAAAGGTACGTGACATACTCCCACACTCATGCTGACGCAAAGCGCTCCGCGCCGCCAAAGCGAGAGAGTGCAGGCTTCAAGGACTCCGTCCCGCTGACAGGAAGAGTGGCCCGCGCCCTGTCCGCAGGACGAGCGCCGGGAGGATGTCACTCCTCTGTCCAGAAACGCTCGGAAAGATATTTGTCAGCCCCGTCGCAAAAGATGGTCACCACCACTCCAGAGGAGAGCTGACGGGCCACCTCTAGGGCTGCCACCACATTGGCGCCGGCAGAGATGCCCACCAGCAGGCCTTCTTCCAACGCCAAGCGCTTGACCATTTTCTGGGCTGCTTCTGTGGAGATCTCAATGTGCTGGTCAGGCAGGGTGGGATCGTAAATCTCGGGTTTTAGAGCTGTGGCCATGTGCTTGAGCCCTTCCAGGCCATGGAAGGGAGAGTCGGGCTGCATGGCAATGATTTGGATGCCCGGGCGATACTCTCGCAGGCGCCGCCCCACCCCCATACAGGTGCCGCTGGTGCCTAGCCCGGTAACAAAATGGGTGACCTGCCCCTGGGTTTGCTCCCAAATCTCCACCCCAGTGGTTTCGTAGTGGGCTTGCCAGTTGGCGGGGTTGCTGTACTGGTCAGGGTAGAAATAAAGCTCGGGGTTTTCCGCATAGAGGGCGCGGGCTTTCTCGATGGCCCCATCGGATCCCAGAGCGGGATCCGTCAGAACCAAGTCCACGCCGTAGGCAGCCAGGATCTTCTTGCGCTCTGGGCTGGCGTTGGCGGGAAGGGCCAGCTTGACTTTGTAGCCCAAGGCCGCCCCGATCCAGGCATAGGCGATGCCGGTGTTACCGCTGGTAGCATCCAGGATGATCTTGCCGGGGGTGAGCTTGCCCTGGCGTTCGCCAGCGCGAATCATGTTGAGGGCCGGGCGATCCTTGACTGAACCCCCAGGGTTGTACCACTCTGCCTTGCCATATACCCGTACCGATTCCGGCAAATCGGCAGCAACCCGCCGCAGACGGATCAGCGGTGTTCCCCCCACCAGCTCAATAGGGCTATCCACAGCAGGGAGCAACGGGCGAGAAGAAAATGCAGTCGGATACAAGGGGGATCCCTCGCTAGACAGGCATCGGCTGGACAACCATTGCTCATCTTACCCCGGTCTTTCCGGCCTCTTGGGAGCTTTTTAGTTTCCCCCTCCTGCCCAAGTTCTGGCTAGGCTCTAAGATGGGGGTAGAAAAGTGGGATTTTCCCACAGCAGGATGACGCGGAGGGGCATGGCAGAAATTGGGATTGTGACTGCCCAGCAGTTTGATCGGCGACGGGGCCAGATCCATGTCTACGACGGCGAGGGCAAAGGCAAGTCCCAGGCGGCCCTAGGGGTTGTGCTGCGTTCCATTGGCTTGGGGATCGAAAAGGCGGCCCCCAGCCGGGTGTTGCTGGTGCGGTTTCTCAAGGGGCCAGGCCGAACCTATGCTGAGGATGCGGCCATTGCGGCTCTGCAGCGAGGCTTCCCCCATCTCATCGATCAATTGCGCACCGGGCGGGGAGAGTTTTTCGGCCCAGATGAGATCACCAAGTTTGACCGTCAGGAGGCCCGCCGCGGTTGGGATGTGGCCAAAGGGGCTTTGGCGTCGGGGTTTTACTCGGTGGTGGTGCTGGATGAGCTCAACCCGGTGCTGGATCTGGGCCTGTTGCCTGTGGAGGAGGTGGTCAGTACCCTCAAGCAAAAGCCGGAGGCCATGGAGGTGATCATCACCGGGCGCGGCGCTCCCAAGGAAATTATCGACCTGGCGGATTTGCACTCGGAAATGCGCAGTGTCCGGCGGGCGACGGATCCCCAAAACGGCCAACCCCCTTGCAGCGGC
>NZ_JANSHW010000171.1:0-2448 GCF_047461815.1 Synechococcus sp. R6-10 | reverse complement strand
AGTCAATCTGCAGGTATCGGCATCCGGCTCCAGGGCAGGGTAGTTCTCATAGAGGACGGCATCCACCACAACCCGATCCCCGACTTCGTAGCCGTTGACAAAATGGAAAACAAACCCCGGCTCCGCTTCCAGTTGCAGCGGCTTATCGCCCTGGGGAAAGAGCCAGATGCGGGTCGGCTCCCCCGGTTTCAAGGTCAAACAGGTGCCCGCCGGTTGCCAGCCCAACACAAACGGCAGGGGATTGAAAGCCAAGGGATTTTGGAAGAAGATGCGGTAGCGGGGTGTCCAGACAAAATCATGCAGAAAGGCAAAGCCCCGCAGGCGGTAATCCCGCTTTTCCACCAAGCGCCCGCGCGAGTCCAGACGATAAAACAGCAACGTGGAGTTCTGGGCAGCCCGCACCCCAAAGGCGATGAGATCTCCCGTGTGGGGATCCCGCCGGGGATGGGCAGTGAAAGGCTGGCTGGCCGAGATCCCTCCTGCAAACGTTTCGATCCCCTCGGTGGCCAAGGTGGCCGGGTTCAGCCGGTAAGGGGCACTGGCCTCCCACAGGGCCAGCAGCTTATCTCCCTGGTAGATGACATTGGTGTTGGCGGGATTTTTAAACCGCAAGTCGAGAAAGTTGCTCCACCAGCCGCCCGGCTTTTGGGTGCCAAACACCCCTCGGTAAAGCACCCGACCGGCTTTTTCCTCTGCTTCAAACTCGCGGGTGCGCACAAACCGGTTGCGAAAATGAACCTTCCCCTCCACAAAGGTGATGGCGCAGACCATGCCATCGCCATCGAACGGGTGCCCGTAGCGCTGGGATCCCGCCTCCAGCTTGCCCGGGCCGTTGCGAAACAGGGTTCCCCGCAACCCTGCCGGGATCCGTCCTTCGATCTCCGTAATCCAATAGTCGTACTCCTGGGATAGGGAGCGATAGCCCAATTGCCAGTCGGTGGTGCTGTAGGGAAGGGAAGCGACGCTGACCATGGAAGATCTGCATGCAACGCCCTCTATTGTTGCTTAAACTTTTGTGAAGTCGCCAGTTTTTCTGGGCCGGGATAGCCACCTTGGTTGGGATCCCCAAGATGGAGTCGCCCCGATTCGACTATGGTAGGAAATGCCCCCAAAGCGCCTGACAGGATCCACAGTACCCATGTTTGATGCCCTCTCCGAGAAGTTGGAATTGGCCTGGAGAAAGCTGCGCGGCCAGGACAAGATCACCGAAACCAACATTCAAGAAGCTCTGCGGGAGGTGCGGCGAGCCCTGCTGGATGCGGATGTCAATTTGCAGGTGGTGAAGCAGTTTATCGAGGATGTGCGGGAAGCTGCCCTGGGATCCGAGGTCATCCTGGGGGTGACGCCGGATCAGCAGTTCATCAAGATCGTCCACGACGAGCTGGTGAAAGTGATGGGGGAAGCCAACGTGCCCATCGCCCAAGCGGAGCAGCCTCCCACCATTGTCCTCATGGCCGGTTTGCAGGGATCCGGCAAAACCACCACCTGCGCCAAGTTGGCTTTGTACTTGCGCAAGCAGGGCAAGAAGTCCCTGATGGTGGCCGGAGACATCTACCGCCCGGCGGCCATCGACCAGCTCAAGACGCTGGGCCAGCAAATTCAGATCCCCGTTTTCGACCTGGGCAAAGCAGATCCCGTCGAGATTGCCCGGCAGGGGGTGAAGACGGCCCGGCAGCAGGGCTACGACTACGTGATTTTGGACACTGCCGGTCGTTTGCAGATTGACCTGGAGATGATGGCGGAGCTGGAGCGGATCAAGGCGGCGGTGCAGCCCCACGAGATCCTGCTGGTGGTGGATGCCATGATCGGCCAAGAGGCAGCCAGCCTTACCCGAGCCTTCCACGAGCGCTTGGGCATCACTGGGGCCATTCTCACCAAGCTGGATGGGGACACCCGCGGTGGGGCCGCCCTTTCCATTCGCCAAGTGTCCGGTCAGCCCATCAAGTTCATCGGTGTTGGCGAAAAGGTGGAAGCGCTGGATCCCTTCTACCCGGATCGCATGGCCTCCCGCATTCTGGGTATGGGGGATATCCTCAGCTTGGTGGAAAAAGCCCAAGAGGAAATCGACCTGGGAGATGCCGCCAGCATGGCGGAGAAGATGATGACTGCCCAGTTTGATTTCACCGATTTCCTCAAGCAGATGCGCCTAATTAAACGCATGGGATCCTTGGCAGGGCTGCTGAGACTGATGCCAGGGATGGGCAAAATCAGCGAGGAACAACTGCAAAAGGGACAAGACCAACTGGCCCGCGCCGAAGCCATGATCAACTCCATGACCCCCGAAGAGCGGCGCAACCCGGATCTGTTGGCCCGCAGCGTCAGCCGCAAACGACGGGTGGCCCGCGGATCTGGCCACAAGCTGGAGGATGTCAGCCGACTGGTCAGTGATTTTCAACGCATGCGCGACATGATGCGCAACATGGGCATGGGTGGCGGTTTTCCCGGTAT
>NZ_JANSHW010000170.1:0-4633 GCF_047461815.1 Synechococcus sp. R6-10 | reverse complement strand
GCTGGCTACAATGGTTGGCGGGTGCAGGGTTCCTGGTGATCGGGGGCTATGTATTATGGCAGGAGTGGCGGGGGAACAAGCTCCCAGAGGGCTAGCCTCCCTGAGCAGCCGATGCCAACCCGGCAGGACAGAGTGAAGAACAACCGAGGAACGTGTTGATCCAAGACAACGACAGCCGAACCCCGTCTTTTTTGCTGCGGCAAATGGCCGGACGGGCCGCCCTAGTGAGCTTTGGCTCGATTCTGCTGGCCGAAATGGGCGATAAAACCCAATTGGCGACCCTGCTCCTCAGTGCCCGCTCGCAAAACGCTGGGGTAATCTTTTTGGGCGCTGCTGCTGCTTTGATCAGCACCAGCCTAATTGGGGTGTGGGCAGGAGCTTGGGTGGCCCGCCTGATCCCACCTCGCTGGATCAAAACCCTGGCAGGCGTGGGGTTTGTTGTGATGGGCCTAGTCTTGTTGTGGGGATCCCTGCCCATAGCCGGCTGAGCAGAGGGCTTCAGGATGGCTTCGGCAAAGCGTGATAGGATTAAGAGCGCCTCACTTTGACACTTCAAACTGAGGACCTTCACTTGAGTCCGGACAACCGGTCAGGAAAACCAGCATGGCCAAAAAACGCAATCTGAAGCGGGAAAAAGCCGAGCGCAACCGCGAATATGCCAAACAGTTCCAAAAAAGTCGTGCTCGCAATGGCCGCCGCTTCCGTTCTGCCCCCCGCGACAACGAGGCCAGCGCTGGCGAAGAACAGCAGTAAGGTTGTTTTTGTCGAGATGCTCTGTCGGTCAATCCTGTGAGCGGAGCTAGTTCAACAAACCTGCTATCGTATGCAGGGGTGGGCCGGAGCGGATAAGCATGAAATATCGACGGATTCTACTGAAGTTGAGTGGTGAAGCCCTGATGGGGGAGCGCCCCTACGGGATCGACCCCGAGGTCTTGAAGTCCATTGCCGGCGAAGTGGCCTCAGTGGTACGGGCCGGTGTGCAGGTGGCGATTGTGGTGGGAGGGGGTAACATCTGGCGCGGGCGCAAAGAGGCGGCTGCCCAAGGGATGGATCAGGCTTCTGCCGACTACGTAGGGATGCTGGCCACCGTCATCAACGCCTTAACCCTGCAGGATGCCATTGAGCGAGCCGGGATCCCCACCCGGGTGCAGACGGCCATCGCCATGCAGGAGGTGGCGGAGCCCTATATTCGTCGCCGCGCCATTCGTCACCTGGAAAAGGGGCGGGTGGTGATTTTTGGGGCAGGATCTGGCAACCCCTTCTTCACCACCGATACCACTGCGGCCTTGCGGGCGGCGGAGATCGATGCCGAGGTGATTTTCAAAGCCACCAAGGTGGACGGAGTTTACGATGCGGATCCCAAGACTCACCCTCAGGCCCGCCGCTACGATGTTCTCAGCTATCAGGATGTGCTGAACCGCGATCTGCGGGTTATGGACAGCACCGCCATCGCCCTCTGCAAGGAAAATCAATTGCCCATCGTGGTCTTTGACCTGACTACCCCTGGCAATATTTATCGAGTGGTGCAGGGAGAACCCATCGGCACTTGGATCGGACAGCGGACGGTCGAGAACAACGGGATCCCCAGCCCAGGAGAGTTGATCCCAAGTTAGGGGGGAAATCGGCCTTGAGAGTCCGGCGACGCCCTAGCCAGGATTGAGTCCGAAGGATAGCCTGGCTCAAGGGTGTGCTCAGGCCGTTTGGAGGGAAAGGCAATGACAGATCAGGTTCAGCATTCGGCCCAAAAGGATCCCGTCTCGCCCAGAAGCTCTGCTGCCCAAAGCGCTGTGCCTGCGGCACCCCATGTCGCTAAGCAACGCTTACGCGAACGCTGGGGTCGGCGTCTTTTGCAGAGCTTGATCTTCCTGTTGGTTCTGGCCGGGGGATTGGTCTACTGGCAGTGGATGACCTGGCTCCAGCCGGTGGGCGGCCCAGAACCGATCCAAGTAACAATCCAGCCGGGCAGCAGCAGCCGTCTGATCGGGCAAAAACTGCGCCAAGCAGGGGTGATTCGCTCAGCTCTGGCTTGGGAGCTGTGGAGCCGCACCTTCGGGCGCGACTGGGTGTTTCAGGCGGGCACCTACGCTTTGGATCCCAACCAGGACATGCTGGCCGTGGCCCAGCAACTGCGGCAGGGAAGGATCCTGCAAAGACGTCTGACCATTCCGGAGGGTTGGCGCATCGAGCAAATGGCAGAGGCTCTGGCCCAGCGCAACTGGCTGGCAGCCGATGCCTTCATTGCCGTGACCCGGGTGATTCCCCCCCTCGACTGGCTGCCCCCCAACTTGAGCTCTCTAGAAGGCTACCTGTTCCCAGACACCTATCTTTTCCCCATCGAACAGGTGGAGGGATCCCTGCCGGATCAAGAAAAGGCTCAAATAGTGGTCAACGCCATGCTGCAGCGATTTGTCGCGGTGGCCCTGCCCCTGTTTCGCCAGCACACCACTTCCCTGTCTCTGCACGAGTGGGTTACCCTGGCCAGCATTGTGGAGCGGGAGGCCGTGGTGCCGGAAGAACGCGCTTTGATTGCAGGTGTCTTCCTGAACCGGCTTAAGAAAGGGATCCCCCTGGGAGCCGATCCGACGGTGGAATATGCCTTGAATATCCGGCAAACCCCAGATCGCCGCCTCACCCTTGCGGAGGTGCGCACCCCCTCTCCCTACAACACCTACCTCAACCCGGGCTTGCCCCCTGGTCCCATCGCCAGCCCGGGCTTGGCCAGCTTAAAAGCCGTTTTGCAGCCTGAGCAAACCGACTATCTCTACTTCGTGGCCCGCTACGATGGCACTCACATTTTCAGCAAAACCCTAGCAGAGCACGAGGCAGCCCAATTGCAAATTATTCAAGAGCGCCGACAAGCTGCCCAGGGATCCCCCCACAGTCCTCAACCAAGTCCTTAGCCGAGGAGCGGATGGTACACAAACCTTGGTTCAAGCTCCTGCAACCGGATCTGGTGGTGGCCGGCACTGTCTTAAAGTTGCGGGCAGAAGACCTGTGGGCCTGGCAGGTAAAAGGCATCATCTTTGACGTAGACGGTACACTGGTGCCGAGCCGACAGGTTGAGGTGGATCCCGCTGTGGCTGCTTGGCTGGAGCAGTTGCGTCCGCACTTTCAAATTTGGCTGGTGAGCAACAACCTCAATCGCAGCCGCATCCAACAAATCGGAGAAAGCCTGAACCTGCCCTACATTCACCGCGCTGGGAAACCCTCACGGCGGGCCTTGCGGCGGGCCGTAGCCCAGATGGGCTTGCCGGTAGAAGCAGTGGCTATGGTGGGAGACCGCCTGTTGACGGATATTTTGGCGGGCAATCGACTGGGGTTGGTAACCGTGCTGGTCAACTCCCTCTTGTCCGAAGCAGTCGAAAAGAACCCTGCTACCCTCTAGGGGCTGCGCTTTTGAGAGATTTGAGAGTTGGACAACTGTAATTGTTTCAAACTGAATTGAAAAGGTTTCCAAGCACTCCCCCTTTCCTTCGCAAAGAGAGAAGACCAAAAGACAATCCTGCTGCTCGGAAGGACTTAGTCACTTCAGTTTAGGGTGAGACGCCTGGGCAGCTGAGAAAAGCCCTGTGGCCCCATGCATGTTTCATGCATGTTTTAGGTGTGGGTACAGTGTCCCAGTTTGAATCGAAATGACCAACCACAGGTTGTCAGCGCTGGCAACTGCTGACCGGATGGGTAGCACATCTAAAAATCAAGACAAAAATCGAGAGAGATTTTCCAGACCTGACCCATCTGCCCCAATTTTTTGTAGAGTGACGGCAGGTGAGCCGGATCCCGCGTTGAAGCCCAGTAGGCGGCGGTGTGAGGGCGGTGTGAGATCCAAAGGTCAAGCATGCGAACCATCCCTATTGTCAAGTCCGCCATGCAACGGCTAAAGTCCATGCTGCAAAAATCCCTGCGTTCTGCTCCGACTTCCCCCCGCTCCAGATCCTCGCTTGTATCCAATGGACGGAGCCTGATCAAGCTGGGCAGCTTTCTGGCCTTGCCTTTGATATTCTCGACATTGCCCGGTTGGGCTTTAACATTGGTGGCGCGTCCAGATCTGCGCGACCTCAAACGTGCAACCGTGTTTCGGGTGGTCAACTACAACACCCTGGTTGTTCAGCTTGAAGGGGATTTGGATTTGCGGCTGGTGCAACTGATCGGGATCGATCCCTTGCCTGACCCGATCAACCCCAACTGGACGGAGTTGCGCGGACAAACCCCTCTGGCAGTTTACAATGCTGGCCAATATCTGCAGACTGCTCTGCTGGGACGTGAGGTGTTTTTGGAGTTGGATCCTGCCCTAGCCCCTGCTCCTACCTTGCCTGCCTACGTTTGGCAAGCCAATACCCTCATCAACCAGGAAATGCTGTTTTTGGGGCATGGCCTGTTGTCGCCACAAACCGATGGCTTGAAGTACGGCCCCATTCTCACCGAAGCTGCCGATGCAGCCAAAAGACAAGGACGCGGCTATTGGACAACCTACGGCCCTCGCTAGAGACCAAGCCAAACGCAGAGCTGGAATTGCCGGCCTGTTTGTTGAGAATAATCTCAACAGCCATCTTCCGCCGGTCGGTGAGAGCATGACTCTAGTCAATAATAAGCTCAACTATACTGAAAATAATGTATAATATGTTCAGTACGGATT
>NZ_JANSHW010000169.1:0-3645 GCF_047461815.1 Synechococcus sp. R6-10 | reverse complement strand
CCCAGGAGCGCGGGTGCAGTTTGCCATCTACTTCCTGCTGGACTCGCCCGCTTCCACCTTTGTGGTGTGCGACCCCTTGGCAGCGGGTTTGCGGTACGTGCCGGGCAGCCTGTCGGTGAGCACAGGGGGAGGGGGAGCCTTCATTCCGCCGGGTGGGGCTGTGCCGCCTGCTTGTGGGGGCATCAGCAACCCCAACGGCGTGGTGGTGGTGAACGTGGGGGGAGGCAGTTCTGGCTCAGCCGGTGTCGTCCGCTTCGAGGTCACCGTTCCTAGGTAGGAGAGCCGTGTAGCCATGCCCTCTGAGAACTCCGTCTTTGCTATCGCGGTTGCAAAAGCGTTGCGTAGCGATGACGGCTTTCCCCCAGGTGGAGTGAGCCAGTCGTGGAGATATCTATCGAGGTTTGACAGCGCTTGCCGCCTGTGACGGTGGGATGTCAGGCTGAGACAGGAGTGGTTTTGCAGTCGGTAGGAACCATGACGCAGCGTGCCCAAGGATTTTGGCAATGGGGATCCCTTTGCCGGATTGGCCTCTACGTAGCTGCTCTGCTCTGCGGGGTGGCGCTCTGGGGGATCCCGGCCTTGGCTCTGCCCCAAGGGGATGCCATCACGGATCCCCGTACCCTGTTGCGGCGGGCGTTGCCTATTCAGGAAACGAAGCTGCTGGAAATTGATGAAGCCATCTCCAAAATCGACGCCGACCTGAAGTACAACCGCTGGTCGGCAGTGCGGGGAGATGTGCGCCAGGTAGAGCACCTCTTGGATCGCTATGGAGATTCCCTGCTGGCCGGCTTGCCCCCGGATCGGGTGACCCCAGCCTCTGAACAGATGGCTGCGCTGCGGGAGCAGTTGCGGGTGATCGGCCAAGCCAGCGAGCGCAAATCCAAGGGTAAAGAAGAGGCCCGCGCTGCCTACGACCGTCTAGTGGACGAGTTGGGATCCCTCGAAAACAACTGGGTGGGGGCTTTCCCCTACACAGTGCCTGCTGAGTATGCCGACAAACCTCAGCTCTTGGGGCGGGCAGAGGTGGAGCTAAACACCACCGCTGGGCGCATGGTGATCACCTTAGATGGCTACAGCGCCCCCATCACTGCCGGCAACTTTGCCGACCTGGTGCAGCGGGGCTTCTACGATGGCCTGACCTTTGACCGGGTGGAGACCTTCTTCCTGGCGCAGGCCGGGGATCCCCCTGGCCCTGCCGATGGCTATGTGGATCCGGCCACGGGCAAGGTTCGCACCATCCCCATGGAGATTCGCGCCAAAGGCGAGGTGATGCCCCGCTACGGCCAGACTTTTGATCAGATGGGCCTGTGGGATGTGGAACCGGCTCTGCCCTTTTCCGCCGAAGGGACGGTGGCCATGGCCCGCTATCCCGACGATCCCAACAGCGCCTCTTCTCAGTTCTTCATCTTTATGGCTGAGCCGGATCTCACCCCGGCGGGGTTAAACCTCATGGATGGCCGCTATGCCGTGTTCGGGTACGTTACCGAGGGAACGGAGGTGCTGCGCCACATCAAAGTGGGGGATCGGATTTTGAGTGCCAGATTGATTTCCGGCCAAGACAACCTCAAAACTGGAGCCTAGAGGGGATCCCTTCCTTCCTGCCTAACTGTGTCGATAAGCCGCCGTACCGTCGCCGCCCCTGCAGAGGGCTGGAAGCGAAAGGGAAATTTGCCCCTGGCCAACAGGCGCAGACCCAAAGGCACCAAGCTGAGCAGCCCTTTGGGATCCCGGCCCACCACCTGCAGGGCAAAGCGGCGCTCATCTATCCAACCACCGGAGCGCACCAGTTGCACCAGAGTCTTGCGGTGGCGGATGGCTATGGGCAAGGACTCCGTCCGAATAGCGCGAACAGCGTGCGATGGGGAACGGTCGGTGGGCAGAGCAGCGGTCTTGTCTGCATGGCGGGAGAGGATCCCCTGTTTGAGTTCGGTGATTTGATCCAGAGGTGCCACGCCCATCGGGCAGACGCTGTTGCAGTTCCAGCAGCGGGTACAGCCCCAGACACCAGCCAAGCTATCCAGAGCCTGCAGGCGTTGTTCCCGTTGGCTGTCGCGGCTGTCTTGGACGAGGCGGTTGGCTCTGGCCAGAGCATGGGGGCCGACAAACTCTGGGTTCACCTCTTTGGCATTGCAATCGGAATAGCAGGCTCCGCAGAGAATACAGCCACCGGCAGCGTTGAGATGCTCCCGTTCGGCAGGCAGCTGTAAAAACTCTCGCTCCGGGATGCGTCGCCCCGCCGTGCTGACAAAGGGATCCACCCGGCTGAGATCGTTCCAGAAGGGCTGCATATCCACCACCAGATCCCGCAGAACGGGCAGGTTTCCCAGAGGGCCGATGCGAATAGGCTGCGGCTGGGGGCTGCGGGGATCCAGCTCTTCGCCCACATGTCGGCCACAAGCCAAGGCTGCCCTACCGTTGATGCGCATGGCGCAACTGCCACAGATGGTGTTGCGGCAGTTTTTGCGGAAGGCCAAGCTGCCATCCTGCTCCCACTTGATCTGGTTGAGGCAATCGAGAATGGTGGCGCCAGGGGATGTCTCCAGCCAGAAGGACTGCCAGCGGGGCGGCTCCGGCGGCAACTGTCGGAAAATCTGAAATTCTACTCGCAAAGTGCTCTGCACCGCTGAAGGGAAAGGGGATCCCATCCTAGCTCTCTCCCTATTGCCCCGCAACGCTCACGCAAACAACGCGATAGCAGAAGTGGCTACAGCGCGCGGCTGAGGGCGCTCCCCGGCCCCTGAAACAACAGCCAAGAAATAAGGAAGTTGGTAACAAACACGCCCAGCAACGCCGTGACCACCGCATCGGTGGTGGAGCGGCCCACCCCCTTGGCTCCCCCGCTGGTGGAAAGGCCCCAGTTGGAGCCGACAATGGCGATCAAAGACCCAAACACCATCGCCTTCAAACAACAGACGAGCAAATCCCAAGAGGTCAGAAGGGTTTGCGCCGAGTTGAGAAACACTGCAGGAGAGATGTTGTAGGCCGAAGCGCAGATGATCATCCCCCCCACCAGCCCCGTCAGCAGGGAGAGGATGGTGAGCACCGGCAGCATCAGCCCCGCAGCCAGCACCCGCGGGATCACCAGATAATCCACCGGATCGGTGCGTAACAACAGCAGAGCGTCGATCTGCTCCGTGACCTTCATGGTGCCCAGCTCGGCGGCAAAGGCGGATCCCACCCGTCCGGCCAAGATCACGGCCGTCACCACCGGTGTCAGCTCGCGGGCAAGGGCAATCGCCAAAACTCCCCCAATTAGGGAGGAAGCGCCAAAGTTGATGAACTCCCGCGCCAACTGGATGGTGAAAACACCGCTGATCACCACCGCCGTAATCAAAACAATCAGCAGCGACTCCAGCCCCACCGCCGCAAGCTGATCCAGGGTGTTGCGGCGATGGATACGGCCCCGCATCAGATGCAAAATCACCTGACCGGTCAGGAGAAAACTGCTGCCCACCCGCTGCAACCAGCTCATGGTTTCCGTCTCAAGAAGCCGTTATCGCTAGGCGACGCTTTGGCGACCCCGTTAGCGGGGCGGAGTCCTTCGGGGTTGCCGGCTCCGCTGGCAGCTGAAAGCTGGGCACAAACGAGGCCCGTGTCAGGGGTTGATCCAGGATCAGCCCCTCTCCCCCCAGCACTTCTAGGGCA
>NZ_JANSHW010000168.1:0-2531 GCF_047461815.1 Synechococcus sp. R6-10 | reverse complement strand
AATCCGTACTGAACATATTATACATTATTTTCAGTATAGTTGAGCTTATTATTGACTAGAGTCATGCTCTCCAGCCACCCCTCAAATCCTTATTGGCTATAGTTGCGGCTGTCCGGAAGTGATAGCAGCAGACTTGCTGGACCTGCCGCGGCTGGAGCTGTATGTGGAAGAGGGGTTTGGGGATCCCTGTGCCCTGCTGCAGCAGAAGGGAGTGCCCGAGCGAATTCACGAGGTGAGAGGGGAGCCAGCCAGTTGGCCTAGTTTTGATGCTGTGGTGTGCACAGCTGAGGACTTGCAGCGGCTGGGGCGGCCTGTGAGGGCTAACTTTGCTTTTGTCTTGGCAGAGGACCACCAACTTCTTTTGGCCAATGCCAGTAAGTTAATGGAAGCAGTGTTGCCTGGCTTTGACTTTGGCAAACTCAGGTTTTCGGTAAAGCTCTACCCAGACACCGTTTTTTACGAGAGGACGTATCTTAACTTTCCTGTGTTTCTGTCTAGTCAGGTGCAGACGGTTATCGACATCGGAGCTGGGGTAGGCCTTGGTAGCGTTTGTTTTCGGGGTTTCTGCCCTGAGGCGGCCATTCATCGTTTTGAGGTGGATCCCTTGGCCTTGCACCTGCTGCAGCAGAATGCTCTTGGCCTGGGCAACTGCTTTGTGCATCCAGTGGGGCTGGCGGGGCAGAATAGCTGCAGAACTTGTCGGCTCTGGCCGGAGGATCCTCAGGCCGAGTGGGGAGTGGAGCAGCTGCTCCCTTTCCGGGAAGCCAGGGCAGCTCTCAAGGAGCTGGGTCTGGAGTTCATCGATGTGCTCAGGGTGGCTACAGGTGGAGATGAGGTGGAGGTGTTGACCAGCCTGCGAGAGCAGCTCAAAGATATCAAGGTCATCTATGTGGAGTTTTGCTCAGAACAAGACCGCAAACAGATTGATCAGATGTTGGACCCTACCCATCTCCTCTGGCAGGGAGAAGTTGTAGCAGGCCAAAGAGGAGTCCTTTGCTATCTAAGCAGGGCTTGCTTTGTCGACAACAATTCAAGCCTTGGAGGAGAGACTTAAGGTTATGAACTCAACCATTATCGTTACGGCTGCTGACAGCAAGTTTTTTGAATTGGTTCAGGGGACTATTCTCTCCATCCGAGAGAAACCTCAGGGGCACTCTGTAGATATTGGATTCTTGGATGTAGGCTGTACACCGGAGCAGTTGCAATGGATAGGTCAGTACGTTGACCACATTGTTGAGCCAGATTGGGACTATGATATTCCCGACATTGATAGACAACCCAAGTATCTCAAGGCACTAGTTTGTAGGCCTTTCCTTCCTGAATACTTTCCAGGCTATGAAGTTTATATTTGGATTGATGCAGATGCTTGGGTGCAAGACTGGTCTGCAATTGAGCTTCTTACCCTGGGAGCAAGATATAAAAACCTTGCAGTTGTTCCTGAGTTGCTAAATACTCTCTTCGATCCCTATCCATTTTCGCATCAAGCTTTTCACCTCTCGGGATACATCAAGTACTTTGGAGATGTATATAACCACCTATACATAAGACCAACTCTAAATGCTGGTGTATTCTCTGGAAGTAATTCCGGTATTCACTGGGTAGCATGGAAAAACAGACTGAGCCAAGCTATCTCTATGAGCCTCGATCTATACTTCTCAGATCAGTATTCTCTAAACCTGGCTATTCATAATGACTTAGGGATAGATAACGTTCAAATTTTACCATTGTTTTGTAACTGGACAGTTCATAGTAAACTACCTCTATGGGATCCAAAAAGAAAGCTCTGGGTTGAGCCTTGGAAGCCTTACATCCCTTTAGGGATTCTACACATTACCTATAAAGATAAGGATAGAAAAACTCATGTAGCTCATACTACCGATGGCTTCAAAGTTGAAGCCAGTCTTTGGTATCCTAGAAGCCATTCTTCTCCAATCAGAAGGTATGACTATGTATCAGCTAATCAAAAGAAAATATATCTCGACTACAACTTCCCTCTAATGACTGCTATTATCGATCCAGGGCCTCGTCCCTGGCCTTATCTACGGAAAGAAGTTCCACATCTTTGGTACGCAGATCAACGCCAGCCTGGTATTGGCTTTGTCAGTCGAGATGAAGCCCACATTCTTTATAACACTGCCCTTAAGCTACAAGGAAAAAACGCCCTAGAGATCGGCTGTTGGCTAGGTTGGTCAACTGCGCACCTGGCGGCAGGAGGAGTTATTCTCGATGTGGTAGATCCTGCTCTGGCCGATCCCCAGATTTATGGAAGTGCGGATCAATCTCTTCGCTCGGCTGGAGTTCGCTCTAATGTCAATCTCTACCCTGGCTATAGCCCAGGGAAGGTGGAGGAGATTGCCCAGCAAGAGGATTGTCGCTGGTCTCTGATTTTCATCGATGGGAATCATGACTCACCAGCCCCCTTGCAGGATGCTCAAGTGGCAGAGCGCTATGCTGCTGAGGATGCCTTAATCCTGTTCCATGATCTGGCCTCGCCAGATGTAGCCGAAGGTCTGAATTATTTGAGAGACAAA
>NZ_JANSHW010000167.1:0-6237 GCF_047461815.1 Synechococcus sp. R6-10 | reverse complement strand
CATAGCCGCTCCTTGGGTAGTAGGGTGGACAATTCTTGAAAAACGGGTCAACAGGGGTAACAACCGGATCCCACCGTTCTACAGAACTCCCCCCACGTCGGAAAAAGCTGTATTGAGACGAGATGGGATCCAAACCCCGTTCTGCTTCAATGATCCAAGACCGCTGTTGCCAGCAGGGAGGGCAAACCGATCCAGCTAGGGGAGGATCCCATCACCTTTCTCCAAAGTTCACTTTGGACAACCTCATCTAGAGCCAGCGGGATCCCTGTCGCAACCTTTTCTCTGCCGGTTCGATCGGCTTCTGCTGAGAATGCTGCCGCCAGACAGCTTGACAGAGGCATGGGCGTTAGGGCCGCGCGGTAACAGCCTGGATTCTCTAACAGTTCAGCACAGTTTATCAAAGCTTAAAAGTCTAACTCTAGCTTCAATTGAAGTTGTTTGGTTAGTCTCTCAGTTTGGTAGCAAGTTTTGAGAGAGACCTGACAGACAAGGCAGGCCGCCTCTAAGATGGCCTTCAAACCAGGACAGCTTGAGCAGTGGGATCCCATGTACGTGTATTGCCCAGAAGAAGTTTTGGAGGCAGGAGCGCCATACAACCTTGAGGAGCTGATAGAACGGCTGGAGCAGGGGGATCGCACCCTTTTAAGCCGGTTGTTCGACGTTCGCTACCCCTACTGGAAACGCAACCTCCGGCGCAACGTTCGCTTGGTGGCTGATCTGCGCTATCTGGGAGAGGTGCCGGTTTTGGTCTTGTTTGGCCTTTGGGGGAGAGGCAGCCACGAGTACCGAGAGTTCCTGGAGCGGCGGCAGGATCCCAGCTATCAAGAGCGGGTGAGGAACTGGGTGTCTGACGATCAGCTACAGGCATGGCTGGCACAAAGGCAAGCGGAAAATGAACAAGAAGAAGCGCGGCAAAACCAGCTCCTCCCTCTGCCCAACGAACTGTACGATTGGACACAGTTTTTAAATACTCCCAACCGCCAGGAGCGGCTTGTGTTGGAAAGCGGGGAATGGGTTCGGCAAGTGCAAGCCCTTTCTCTAGAACAGCGGCGCCAAGTGTATCGGGCGGTAGAGCAATTCATTATTGGCGATGAGAAAGGGAATCTCTACTGGAAACTACCACTGTTTTATCCAGAAACTGAGGTTAGGTGCTGGCGGGAAGGCTCGATACATCTGGCTATCAGCCTGGTGCAGGTATGTGAGCAGGAAAAAGTCTTATCTCCATTTTTAATTGGAGTTTACGACCACGCTCCGGAGCAGAGAGAGCGGTTTGACCTGGGGCGCCGAACTTGCCTATTTGGGAGGGGGGCCGATCAGCCGGATATTCTCCAACACCCACAATCTTTAGAGATTTGGAAGCGATATGCCCGCCGCGCCTACCCCAACTACATGGTTGCAGATGAAAACGTCTGGCTGGAAATCCAGGAGACTACAGAGGGGAACTTAGCTTTGTCGATGGAGGAAGAAGAAATTCTCCAAAGCACCTCTATGCCTCTACTAATCAACGGGCGAGCTGGGAGCGGCAAATCTCTGATGTTGTATTACCGTTTTGCTGATTACTGCAGCCATTACCTGAAGGATTCAAGCAAAGGAAGCTTTCAGTACCGTCCTCTCTTTTTAACCTATAGCCCGAGTCTAGTACAGCAAGCCCGCAGCAAGGTAAGTACAATTTTGCGGGTCAACCATCGTTACCGAGAGAGAGGCAGTGACTTCTCAGAAGGGGAAATTGAGCGATGTCAAGCTTTCTTTAGCACCTTCCAGGACTACCTGTTAAGCTGCCTTCCACCAGAGAGACAAGAACGCTATCAACCGGAGCGATATGTCAATTTTTATCGATTCCGGAGCTGGTACCGCGGCCGCAGTGATGTAGAATTAGCTTGGCATACGATTCGTACTCTGATCAAGGGCTATGGAGTAAGCGACTACTTGGATCCAGATTGCTATCGGGAATTGCCTCAAGCCGACCGCACTGTAAATGTAGAAGTTTTTGATCGAATATACGAGCAAGTTTGGCCGGGTTATCAAGAACGAACTACCTACGGAAGCTACTGGGACGATCAAGATTTGGCTAGGGATGTGTTACAGAATGGTTTTCTTAGATCAATTCACCCAGTCATTTTCTGTGATGAGGTTCAAGACTTTACCCAGCTTGAACTGAATATTGTTTTCTGCTTGTCCCCCTGGGGAAAATATAAGTTGGATTGGGCTATCGAGCGTTTACCTTATGCTTTTGCTGGGGATCCTCTGCAAACTATCAATCCTACAGGATTTCGTTGGGGTGCCCTGAGGAGGTATCTCTACGAGCATATCCATGCTTACTTGTTGCCCGGCCATTCTCTCGAGATTCCAAGTCCCCGGGAGTTAAAAAATAATTACCGCTGTAGCCCTCAGATTACTCGTTTTAGCAACCTTATCAACTTGTGGCGGCGAGTTCTTAGCAATGATCGGGGGATTTGCCCACAGCAGCCTTGGCGTTTTCAGGAACCGGGGAGGCCAGCTCAAAAGTTTGTACTGGATGGCCAAGACAAGAACTTAACTCAACATGAGCTGAGGAGTATGCTCAGGAACAGCACGGGTACAGTTTGCATCCTGCCTTGTTCTATAGGAGAGGAGCTGGACTACGTGCGCCAAGATCCCGACCTCCAGAGGGTTTTTGCCGAAGAGCTGGAGCAAAATCTCAAGCCGGCGCTGCTGCAGACTGTTACCGCTGTCAAGGGCATGGAGTTCAAAAAGATCATTCTCTACAAGTTTGGCGACTGCTATCGACAAAACTTTAGCCGAAGGCTTAACCACTACGCTCAAGAAGCTGCAGAGAAGGTATCCCTGCAACTACATTATTTTCTCAACCAGCTATACGTTGGTATTACCCGCCCCATCGAAGCCTTAGCTGTTGTGGATACTGCAGCCGGCTGGCGGGAATTCTGGGATCCTGCCTTGGAGATTGACTTTTGGCTCAATCACTCTCATTTGCAGCCCGATCGATCCCAATGGCAAACGCATCCGCCTGTACTGGCCGGCTTCGCTCAAGGCACTGGCATCCAATACTGGACGGATAAAAACTTACAGGATGTGCTGGACTTGGCTCTTGGGTTTCTTAGGCAAGGGGTAGAGGAGGGAAATCCTGAGCTCTTGGAAGATGCGCGCGCCTTTGCTCGGCAGGCAGGCAACCAGAAATTAGAACAGGAATGCCAAGCTTGGATCCTCAAGCTGCAGAGGGATTACGTTTCTGCAGGCCGTCAGTTTTTAAGCTTGGAAAGATCCGCCCTACCCAATAGAAATCTCATCCGAGAAGCCTGGGAGTGCTTTTGGAAGGCAAAAGCTTGGTCAGAGTTGCAGCAGCATCGTTCTACTCACTTTGCCAGGTGCTCCGAGATCCCTAACTACGGTCCTCTGGTGGATTTGATGGTGGTAACCCAAAGCAGCTCTGCCAAGTCCATGGAGCGCTTTCGACAGATAGTTCGAGTGCGAGATTGGTTGAGCGTTGAGGTCAGCCCGAAGCATTCGGATCTGACTTGGAAGGTTTGTGTGGAGAAGTTTTTGGCGGAGCTGGAGGAAGTTTTCGATAACCTAGGGACTTTTTGTCCTAAGCCGGAGGATCGTGAACTTTTTTGGCAAGAGACTCTTGAGGCTTTGAGGGAGCGTTTGGCCTTTCTTGGCCAGCGGCAGCCGTTCGCAGGGCAATATCACAAGATTCTCGGCATCTGTTATTTCCAGCAACAAAAACTTGAGGAGGCAGTTGCCATTTGGGATCAAGGTGGCCAAACGGAGCATTCCCGCTACTACCGAGCCAAGATCCAATTGGAGAAGCCGCCTGGCCAGGTGAGGTGGCTATCCAAAGACCGGCAGGACGCAGCAGTGGTGAGCAAATGGCAGGAGGCGGGACGTCCCCTCGCGGGCGAGTGGGAGGAGTACATCAACGACGTCATTCTCAGCCTGGAGCGCTTGAAAGAGTGGCCGCTGCTGCTGCGAATCCTGATCCGGCGCCGCGAGTGGTGCAGGCTTTGGGAAGTGGTTCAGGCCCACCCACAGGCGTGGCAGCGCGGACATGACTACGAGTTGGTGGCCAGCATGGCTCGAGACATGGAAACCAACTGGGATGAGCTGAGGTGGAAGCTCCCTGGACTGCGGGATTTTCTGCAGGAAGTGGTAAGCAGTGTGCGCGGGGAGCACGCTTGGTGGCTGCAGCCGCTGGAGGTGGGCCTAGCCTACGAGCGACTGGGCTGCTACCGAGATGCGCTCAGGTTTTATGAGCGCTTTGCTGAAAACAGAATCGGTAGAATCCCAAGATGGCAACGCTCTCAGATTCGGCAGCGCTGGCTTTTGGTTCACAAGAAGTACAGAGATTCTCTGCAGGCGGAGGGACGACCGACCGATCTTTTGGCGGAGGAGTTTAGCCGCGCTCAAGAGCGCTGGCGTGAGCAACTGCCCCAGGCAGAGCCCGAGCTGGAGGAATGGGATCCCTGGCCACATGACTTCGTGGAGCACCCCAGCCCTGTTCAAAGTTGGCTGCTGCAGCGGGAGCAAACTGAAGCTCAGAGACTGCAAGTGGCAATCCGCGAGGAACTGAAGCGGCTCAACGAGAGGCAGCTCCAGCAAGTTCATAGCCTGATTCAGCGATTGCTCGGCCCAGGTTGAGAAGGAGTTGGAAGTAGAGCCAACTACCGCAAGATCTGCCGCAGCCGCTCCAAGGCCCGTCGGTTCTCTTCAGGGGTGCCCACCGTCAGACGCAGCCCCCCACCCGTGTAGCGCACACCAGTCCCCAGCTCCTGCCAGGCCCGCTGCAGCTCTTGGGGATCCCAGCCGGCCACCCGGAAGTAGAGGAAGTTGGCTTGGCTGGGCCACACCCGCACCCCTGGCAGCTCCTGCAGAGCTTGATAAAGGGCTTCCCGCTCCTGACAAATTAGCGTCACGTCGGCCAAAAGCTCCTCGGCATGCTCCAAAGCCATCTGAACCGCCCACTGAGAAAGGGCCGTGAGGTTGTAGGGCAGGCGGATCCCATCCAACACTTGCATAAGCTGTGGATGACCCACAGCATAGCCCACCCGGTGGGCCGCCAGGCGAAAGGCTTTAGAGAAGGTGCGCAAGATTACCCAGTTGGGATGCTCCGCCAATTTGGGCAGGGCTGTGTGCCGGCTGAACTCAAAATAGGCCTCATCCAAAATCACCAGAATCTCTTCGGGCAGCCCTTCCACCCACTCCCACTCTGCAGCCGTCAGGCCATTCCCCGTCGGCGAGTTGGGATCCACCAGGCACACCACCCGAATCGGATGCTCCCTCAAAGCCTGTTGACATCGCTCTAGATCCAGAGCAAACGTCTCCGGGTCGCGGGGAACCCGCACCACTGGGATCCCCAGGCTCTGGGCCAGGATGGCGTACATGGAGAAGGTGGGCTCTGCCACCAAAATGCCGCCCCGCCCGCCCAGACAGGTGGCAATCAGCAGGGAGCGGATCAGCTCATCCGACCCATTGCCCAGGCTGATCTGCTCTGGCTCCGCTCCGGCATAGGCGGCGATGGCCTGCTTCAGGCCCCGGTGGTGGGCATCGGGATAGCGGTTGCTGGGGATCCCCTTTTCCCAAAGGAGGGAGAGCTTCTGCTTGAAGCCCGCCGGCCAATCGAGGGGGAACTCATTGGCATCCAGCTTGTCGGCAGCCGGGGCTGGCACGGCGTCGTAGGGCTTGAGGTAGAGCAAGTCGGGGCGCAGATACTGCAGAGCACACATCTTCCTGACGGGGAGAAGTAGCTATTATATCAGGGCCAACCCGACCACTTATTCTTTTGTCAGGGATCCCTGCTGACGTAGCGCCTCAAAAAGGGCAATCGCTACGGCATTGCTGAGGTTCAGGCTGCGCACCGGCCCCCGCAGTGGGATGCGCACGCTGGGATAGGTTTCCAAGAACAGAGGATCCAACCCCCGGCTTTCGCTGCCGAACACCAACCAGTCTCCCGGCTGATAGGTTACTTCCGTATAGAGGGCTTTGCCGCGCACACTAAAACACCAGAACCGGGCCTCAGGGTGGGCCTGCACCAGAGCAGACCAAGAGGGGTAGCGATACAGTTGGACGTGCTGCCAATAGTCCAGCCCCGCCCGCTTGAGGTAGCGATCCGAAAGGCGAAACCCCAGAGGATCCACCAGATGGAGAGGCGTATCGGTGGCTGCACAGGTGCGGGCGATATTCCCCGTGTTGGCCGGGATCTCTGGGGCAACCAAAACAACGTGGAAGGGCATAATCCTATCC
>NZ_JANSHW010000166.1:0-7694 GCF_047461815.1 Synechococcus sp. R6-10 | reverse complement strand
GCAAAATGGTCAGGGGAGGGGCGCCCTTTTTCACCAGCAGATCGGTGTAGATAAACAGCTGGTTGCCCAGCATCAGCACCGTCCCCCCGGCCACCCCCAGAAAGAAGGGGCGGATCATCTCTTTGAAGAGATAAAACTCCAAAAAGGCAGCTCCCAATCTCAGGGATCCCCAAAAGCTGCCCGCTTGAGCAGGGGTTCTGCGCAGTTTGCCCTCGGCGAGTGGAGCCGTCATGACATCACCTCGGATCACAACCTCAGCCAAACCTGGACGATCAAAAACCACAGATGGCTCCCCGAGGGGGGATCCCATCAGAGGGCGTCGGTGATGCGAAACTGAAACATGCCCTGCTGTTGCCCGTCCCCTTCGACGGTGTATTCATCTTGTTTTATGTTCAGGGTAACCAGCTTGCCACTGAGGCGATTGGCGCCCCGGCACATCTGATCCAGCGCGTTGCGGCCCGGCAGAGCTTGGGTGCTCTCCCCGGGAAGGCGGCCGACCTCTCCCCGATCGCAGAGCACCACAGGAGCCTGTTCGGCGCTGATTTTGAAAATTTGTTCTCGGTCAAAGTAATCGGCGCGATCCCCTTCGATGGCGCGGTTGGCCTGCACAATAACCACATTGCCGAAGAAGCGGGCATCGCCGCTGGCTTGGTCGATCTCCACCCGGTCGGCGTAGATCACCGTCGGCTGATCCACATCGGCCTGGGTCTCCGGGTTTTGTAGCCGCCGCGCCAGCCACTCCCCCTCGATCTGCTCGATCACCACCTCTCCCCGCAGCTCCACTTTCTCAGGGGTGATGGTGGCCTGGTTGGCCTTGGCCCTACGTCCCCGCTGGATAAACTCGACGGCATCGCTAAACTCGGAAGTACCGGTGCGGGAGTTGTAAACCAGGCGGGCAGCCCGCACTTCGGTTTCGGCTTGGCGCAGTTCTTCCGTCAGGGATCCCCCGCCGGGCGTGGGGGTAGAGGCAGCCATCTGCCGGTAAAGGACGTTGTCTTCAAAGAAGAAGATCTTGTCGCGGTGGTTGCCCTCCAGGCGGGCGGAGGTGAGCACCCGTCCGGGTTCTTCCAGGGTAACTCCTCCCGTCAACAGACTTTGGGATTCGCGGCGGCGGTAGGTGCCCTGGGCCGCCTGGATGATGGTTTCCCCCTGGCGGATCTCCAGGTTGCCTTCCCCTTGGGCAATTTGTGTGTTGCGGTCGTACGTGAGGCGGTCGGCAATGATGGTGACTTCTTGATCCTGTTGGTCTGGGGTCGCCTCCGGGCCGGGAGAGGCCTGGGCCAAGCGCAGATCGGCCAATAAGGGATCCCGGCTGCTGTCGCCGGCCACCTCTTGCAACACCACACCGCCGGAGAGAATGCTTTGGGCCTGCTGGCGCAGGTAGGTGCCTTGGGGAGCGCGAATCTCGATGCCGCGTTCGCGAATGCGCAGGTTCCCTTTCCCCTCGGCCACCTGGTTGGTGCGGTCGTAGGTGATCTGGTCGGCGGTGATGGTGGTGGAGGTGGGTGCCGAGCCGTTTGGGGGCAACACTATCAGCTTGCCCTGCTCGGCCCTGAGAAGGGCAAACTGAAAGTTAAACGAACCGGAGCGGCCCTGCAGCACCATTTCCCGGCCTTTGAGGGTGAACTCCGCCGGCACCTCGATGCGCTCTTCAGGGGTGACTCTCAAGGCGCTGGTCAAGAGCAGGCTGCCGTCGCCGCTCCTCACCTCCACCTCCTCATCCAAATACAGCTCATCGGCGGTGGCATTGTAGCGGGCTCGCTTGGCCCGCCAAGTCATCTGCTCGCTGCTATCAAAAAAGGGATCCGGCACCCCTTCCTGTCGGTCGGCGCTTTCTCCGTAGAAGTAGCCGTGCGCCCCCTGCTCAAATACCTGTTGCCCGGCTGCCAGATCCACCTGCTCGGCGATCAGTCGCCACCGCTGATGGCCTCCCCGACGACCCAAGATATCTACCCTGCGGCTGACCGAGAGGGGCTGGTCGGGGGGAGGAGACTCCACCTTCACTTCTTCGATGTCGATCGACAAGGCCCAGCCCACCAAAGCAGCCAAGATGCTGCTCCCCAACAGCGCCACTCCCAGGTTGGAATTGAAGAATCGCCCCATCCTATTCTTGCTGCCGCCTCACCTCGACCCGAACTGACCACTCCCCTTGGAGCCAACGCTCTGAGCTAGCACTCTAGGCTGTAGCTTATCCCATTTTGCCGGCTGCACCGGAGGGATCCCGCGCACACCTAGCCTTAAGCCGACTTTTCAGCCTTCAGCCATAGCGGCTGAGGATGAACCCTAGCCCCAGAAACAGCCCCAGCCAAAAATGGAGACTGACGGCGATGAACTTGGAGTGGCTAATCCGCTGCGGCTGATCGTGATAGGTACCCAGCAGGCGGGAAAGCCGCACTGCAAACGGGATCCCGGCCAAACTCAGCAGGGTCCAAGCTGGAAAGATCCCCAGCCCCACAAACAGCAGCATCAGGCCAAAAAGGCTGCCGCAGAGCCAGGGGATGAGGCGGGCCGAGCGCAAGGTTCCCAGGCGGGCCACCGGCGAGCGCTTGCCGCAGGCTAGGTCATCCTGCACTTGATGGAAATGGGAACAAAACAAAATCAAGCTGGTCGCCATTCCCACCACCAGTGAGGCCGCTAACCCCGGCAGCGACCAAGTCTGGCTTTGGCTGTAGTGGGCAGCCGAGACCGCCAGCGGCCCAAAGCTGAAAAAGCAGAGGATCTCCCCCAGGCCCTGGTAGCCCAGGCGCAGGGGCGGCCCTTGGTAGGCATAGCCCAGCCCGCAGGCCAGCAGCACCAACAGCAGCACCGTGGGATCCGATTGCCGCCAGCTCAGCCACAGGATCCCCAGCAGACCCAGGGCCAAAAAGGCATTCCCCACCCAAAACACCTGCCCCGGCTTGCCCGTCAGGTTGACCAGCGAGTGGAGTTTGTTTTTGTCCACCCCTGTCTGGGCATCGAACACGTCGTTGCTGATGTTGACCCAGGCCAAGATGCAGATGGCGGCTCCCAAAAACACCCCCAAAACCCCCAAGTCCAGCACCCCTGACTGGGCATAGGCAATGGCGGATCCCACCCAGATGGGCATGATCGCCACGCTGTACATGGGGGGCTTAAGGGCAGCCATCCACAATTGCCGGCGAGAGCGGTTGCTCCATGCGGCCTCTGCTGCTGGCTGCACTTGGCTGACATCTGGATGCATGCGAATTCTCCTTGGGGAGCAAGCCTGCTCTGGGGCCCGTCTCCGGATCTGTCTATATCTGTTCTGTAAGGTAGAGCGCCTTAGGAAGCATTCTCCAGGATGCTAAGAAACTTTGCAGTCCGTGAAGAAGCTCCTCAGATCTGGCCCCCAAAAGCCCGGGCTGCCGGCTCTTCTCCTAATCTCTTATCCTAAAGTCATCTCCTGCCGGTCTCCATCGACAGGTGTCCTGTTTTCGGCCAAGGTGGGATCGTTCTCTTTGCTCTTTCGCATGACCTCTTCTCTTTCCCCTCGGAATGCCCACGGTACGCTTGAGTGCCTGGAGTGGCCGAGAGCATGGCCGCCGACTCGCACTTCTACCTGGACGGACGAGGCGAGGGATCGGCGCCACTGGGATCCCTTCCTAACCGCCTGCCAACAGATGGCGCGGGCGCGGGGCGTGCCCCAAATCCTCAGCTTGTCGCAGCCCATCCCAGAGCTGGATCCGCTGGCGGTGCTGGCCCAGAAGCTGGGTTCTCTCCCCACGAACCGATTCCCGAGCTACTGTTATTTCTCCCACAAGGCCCGCGGGGAAAGGGTGCGGGTGCTGGGGTGGGGATCCCTGCGGCGGGTCGATCTCTCGGGAGAAGGGGGCTTGCAGGCGGCGCGGATTTTTGTGGAAGAGCTGCAGCCCCATGTCCATACCGCTTGCGTCGGCAGAATGGAGCCCTCTGAGGTGGGGGGATCCCCAGGCAGCCGGCAGGAACGCCCTCTGTGTTTCTGTCGCCTCAGTTTCAGCCCCAGGAGTGATGGGGGGGCGGCGCTGGTTCTGCCGCGCTGGCAACTGTTGCAGGTACCAGGCTCCTGGAGATCCCTGACGGTAGCGCGGCTCAATCTGGAAATTGCTCCCGAAAGTGACCTAGCAGCTTTGGCCGGGCAGATCACCGCCTTTTTTGCCCAAATGGAGCGCCTTTCTCGATCCCCCTTGCCCTCGTGGGAATTGCAAGCTCCTGTGCCAGTGAACTTGGAGGAAGCCCCCCTCTTGGCGCGCATCCAAAAAGCCCTGCAGGTGATTCAGGCGGGATCCCTGGAGAAAGTGGTGCTGGCCGAAGCCGTGGATCTGCACTTGCCTGTCCCGCCGTCAATCCCGTCCCTGCTGGCCTACCTGGAAACAGATCATCCCGATTGCAGCATCTTTGCCTTTGCCGCTGGCGTCAGCGGGCCGAAGTCCTTGGAGGCAGATGCTCGGGGGAATTTGCCGGCCAGGCCTCTCCCCCTGGTCCAAGAGGGGGCCTTTCCCCAGGTTTTCTTGGGGGCCACCCCGGAGCGCTTGCTTTCCGTGTGGCAAGGTCGGGCGCAGATCGATGCCTTAGCCGGCTCTGCAGCCCGTGGAGCCACCAGCCACCAGGATCAGGTGCTGGCCGAGAGGTTGCTTTGCAGCGCCAAAGACCGCCGAGAACATGAGTGGGTGGTGCGCTCGATCCAGGAGGCTCTGGGTCGGTTGGGAATGGATCCCTGCATTTCCCCGCAACCGCGGCTGCTCCGTCTAGCCAACATCCAGCATCTGCAAACCTTGATCGAGGCGGAGCTCCCCGCCGATGTACATCTGTTCGATCTGCTGGCCCAGCTCCACCCGACGGCAGCGGTGGGAGGGTATCCCCAACAGGCGGCGCTGCAGTGGCTAGAGCGGTTGGAACCCTTTGATCGCTCCAGCTATGCCGCTCCCTTGGGCTGGGTAGACTTACAGGGCAATGGCGAGTTTGTGGTGGGGATCCGCTCCGCCCTAATTCGGGGGAATTGGGCCCGCTTGTATGCCGGTGCCGGGATTGTGGCTGACTCCAACCCAGAGCAAGAGCTGGCCGAGATTCGTCTGAAGTTGCGCTCTCTGGTGCAGGCTCTGGCCTTGCGACCTGCAGCTCCTCCGCTCCCCAGCTTCTGAAGAGAGGGGATCAGGAAGATGTTTCTGCCGCCGCTGCGGGAGGTGGATACGAACCCCTCCACGAACAGCTACAGTGAGAAAGCCGGTCTTTGATTAGCCTCGGTGTCCTCTGCGGCATGGCGACCCTGAATCCCACCCATCCCCCTCGTATAGCCGGATCCCGCGCGCAAGTGGGGCTTTGGCCCGGCCTGATCCAGCACTATCGGGAATGGCTCCCCGTCAGCGCCAGCACACCTGTGGTCACGCTACATGAGGGCAACACGCCTCTGGTGCCTTCCCCGGCTTTGAGCCAACGGCTGGGGCGAGACTGCCAAGTTTACCTGAAGCTGGAGGGCCTCAACCCCACCGGCAGTTTCAAGGATCGGGGTATGACGATGGCCGTGTCCAAGGCCAAAGAGGCAGGGGCAGAGGCGATCATCTGCGCCAGCACCGGCAACACCTCGGCGGCGGCTGCTGCCTTTGCGGCCAAAGGAGGTCTGCGGGCCTATGTGCTGATCCCCGATGGCTACGTGGCCAAAGGCAAACTGGCCCAAACCCTGATGTACGGGGCGGAGATCATCGCCGTTCAAGGCAACTTCGACCAAGCGCTGGCTATGGTGCGGCAGCTGGCGGAAACCTACCCGGTGGCCCTGGTGAACTCGGTCAACCGCTTCCGCTTGGAAGGGCAGAAAACCGCCGCCTTCGAGGTGGTGGATGCTTTGGGGGATGCCCCCGATTGGCTCTGTATTCCGGTGGGCAACGCGGGCAACATCACGGCTTATTGGATGGGGTTTTGCCAGTACCGCCAGCAGGGCAAGGCTACCCGTCGCCCTCGTCTCTACGGCTTCGAGGCTGCCGGTGCTGCCCCCATGGTGTTGAACCGGGTGGTGGAACACCCAGAGACGGTGGCCACGGCCATTCGCATCGGCAATCCTGCCAGTTGGGTGAAGGCCAAGGCGGCAGTGCAGGTGAGCGGCGGTCAGGTGGATAGCGTCACCGACGAGGAGATTCTGGCAGCCTATCGTCTCCTGGCATCCGAAGAAGGGATCTTTTGCGAGCCGGCCAGCGCGGCCTCGGTGGCAGGATTGCTGAAATGGCGAGAGCAGGTGCCTGCTGGAGCACAGGTGGTGTGCGTGCTGACGGGCAATGGCCTTAAGGATCCGGACACGGCCAGCCACCAGGGATCCGCTCCTATCCACACCGGCGTTGTCCCTGAGCTGTCCGCTGTTGCTCGTCTGATGGGTTTCTAGCAGAAACCGCCCGCTGGTTAGGGTCAGGCGTTCCCCTTGGGCGGCGCTCCGTCGCCTATCGGGCATCGCCATCTGGCAAGCGGCATTCCTCTCTCGGCCATACGCTACAGCCCCAGCTCAAAGCCCGCATTGTGCGGAAAGGGCTGTGTCGAGAAATTCCCGGATCAGGGGCAGCACCTGTTCCCCATGCAAGGCAGGGATGGCGTGGCCGGCCCCGGCCAGGATCTTGAGCTGAGCCCCAGGGATCCCTTCGGCATAGGTTTGGCAGTGCCAGAGGGGAATGGTGTCGTCCTGTTCGGCGGCGATCACCAGGGTGGGGGCCTGAATGTAGTTGAGATAACGTTCAACCGTATCGACAGCAGCTTGTGGGCGCAGACGTTGTCGGAGAAATTGCCGAGCGACCGGCTGCTGACGCAGGGATCCCCGCAACCACAAGAGCTGGGCCAGCTTGTCTTCCCAATGCCACCAGCGGGCCAGCGGAGCGATCGCCCGCAACAGCCAATCCACCCAAGCGCTTTCCCAGAGCAAGGGCCGCAAATGGTTGTAGCGTCTCACAAAGCTGTCGTCGCGGATCCCGGCAGGAGCCAACAAAACCAACCCCCGCAGCGGATACCGCACGGCGTAAGCTGCCGCCACCCATCCCCCAAAGGAATGGCCCACCAAAACCGGAGCAGCTAGGCCCAGCCTTTGGACAAATCCGCGCACAAACTCTACTTCTGCAGCGATGTCGTAGTGCAAGGCCGGTTGGCCGGACTGCCCGAACCCCAGTAAATCCAAGGCAATGCAGCGATATTCGTCTCCCAACCCTTGCATCAGCGGCCACCAGTTGGCATGAGTGGCCATAAAGCCATGCAGAAACAGCAGTGGGATCCCTTTTCCCCAGTCTCGATAGGCAGCCCAGCAGGACTCTGCCCCTGCGATGTTCAACCCTTCCAATTTCACCCTGTGCAGCGGGATCTCTTGAACGCGGGCCTGTAACTCCGCCAAGCGCTGGGCCAGGGGGAGTCGTTCCAACAGCGTTTGCCTGGTCATCGGCTTGGGGTCAGTAGACACAGACAGATTCAGCAGATGCAGTTTCTTCCGGAGCAGCATTGGCTACAGCGAATGCACCTATACGGAAATATCTCTCGTATCTCTTTGAACAGGGATCCTGCTCAATCCACCGGAATCTACCTGGGATCCCATCAACTCGGAAAAGACCGTAACGCATCGCAACTTAGCCGATCAACTGCAAATGGGGCGGGGGAGTTTTCAGCCAGTCTTGGCGGGTCAGCAGCCCTTGGAGGAAGCGGGTGGCTGCCTGCGATTGATAGCGCTCCGGGTTAAAAGCCAGCCAGAGGGTACGCCGTAT
>NZ_JANSHW010000165.1:0-13355 GCF_047461815.1 Synechococcus sp. R6-10 | reverse complement strand
AAGTTCATTGTACTTCATCAAAGCGCTTTCCTCCCGACACTGACCCTACGGGTACAGTGCGGGGCTCCTGCGATTTCTAGCTGATACTCGACTGGAATCTGGTTCAAGTTCAACTTTCAATACAACTTTTTTCAATACAACTTTCAATACAGAGGGTCTGGTCTGTCCCAGGCCCTTTTTGACTGCCACTTAGGGAGATTCCCAGGGTTAACCCCGCTCTCGCATGGCTTCGGCCAGCAGCTGGGCCACTTCTGGTCGAGAAAACTCCGGCGGGGGCACTTCACCGCGGCGCAGCATTTCCCGCACCTTGGTACCTGAGAGGTGAATGCGCTGGTGAGGCTGGCTGGGGCTGGTCTTGGCCGTGGCCATGGTGCCGGTGACGGTGCAATAGAAAGCATGTTCAAACTTCAAGGGAATGATGCCCAGCTCCCCCGGCTGGAACTCATCGAAAATGTGTTGGGCATCGTAGGTACCGTAGTAGTTCCCCACCCCGGCGTGATCCCGCCCCACAATGAAATGGGTACAGCCATAGTTTTTGCGAATGAGAGCATGGAAAATAGCCTCGCGGGGGCCGGCGTAGCGCATCGACGCAGGGTTGATGGCCAAGATCACCCGCTCCTTGGGGTAGTACTTTTCGATCAACACCTCGTAGCAGCGCATACGCACATCGGCGGGAATGTCATCGCTTTTGGTAGCCCCCACCAGCGGGTGCAAAAATAGCCCGTCCACAATCTCCAAGGCACATTTTTGGATGTATTCATGGGCGCGGTGGATGGGGTTGCGGGTTTGGAAGCCTACAATGGTTCTCCAGCCTCTTTCCCGAAACAGTTGCCGCGATTGGGCCGGATCGATCTGGTAGGCCGGAAAAAGAGGGTGGGGATCCCGCTGCAGGAGGGTGACGGGGCCGGCCAAATAGACGGATCCCTGCTCGTAGAGCACCTTTACCCCTGGATGCTGCTCATCGGTGGTGCGATAAACTTGCCGGGCTTCGTATGTTTTATCGTAGGTGAACTTCTCGGTCAGCTCCAGTAAGCCCAGGATCTTGCCCGCGGAGCTGGCCAAGGCGATCATTTGCCCCTCTTTCAGACCCGCTGCCACTTCCGAGGAGACCGGCAAGGTGACCGGCAGCGACCAAGCCAAGCCATTGGCCAGGTGCATCGTTTCCAGAACGGCCTGGTAGTCTTCCCGCCCCATAAACCCCGTTAGCGGGCTGAAGCCCCCGATAGCGATCATCTCCAGATCCGATTGGGCCCGCTCGTCGAGATAAAGAATGGGGCAATGTTCGGCTTTGGAACGCAGCTCCTGCGCCTGCTCAGGCGGGGCAATGCGGTTGATCAGGGTGCCCCCGTGGGGCGGAATGGCATCACCAGCAGGGAGAGTCGATGGAGATTGGCTCATGGGAAGGGCAGCGGGAACAAAGGTTATCCAATCCAATATCCAACTATCGGATCCCGGATCCCCAGAAAGTGGGGAAGAAAGCACAGGTCGGGCTGAAAGCAGGCGGGAGCAGAACAGGTGGAGACCCCATCCAAATCACGCCCTTAGGGATCCCCTCCATCCCGGTTAATCCAACAAATAGGGGGGCATGCTTTCATCGGTGGCTGATACATTGTCGAAGATGGGCCGATTCATGATCTTCTTTTGCGCGTGCAGAGGCGAGGATTGGGGTTTGGGCTGAATGATGGGGGCTTGCTCTTTGGGTTTCCGTAACTCCTGGATGGTTTTGGCCCGCTCGTCCGCAACCGCTTGCAACTGCGCCAGCGCCTTTTGCAATTCGTCCCGATGGGCAGTAACCTGCTGCAATTGAGCTTGCAGGGTAGAGACTTTGTTTTGGTAGTCTTGCAAGAGTTGTTGAGCTTCGGCCAGTTGGCTTTTGAGGGCTGCAATTTCCGGCAATTCTGGGGTTGGTTCTGGGGGAGACTGAGAAGACATCGTTGTCGGCTCCTCGCCTGTGGGAGTAGACTCTGCGGAGGTGGGCTCTGAACTGGTTTTAGCACCGGCCTTGCGCCGAATTCCGCCGGAGCGGCGGGAAGTTTCCCCCGACGAAGGAAAGAGGCTACGGTCAGATCCGGTCACAAGAGCACCTCGCGTTCAACAAACTGTAGCAGCCGCTGACACACCGCCGATCCAGGCCGATAGTCCATCACCGTCAAGCCGTAGTCAAAGGCGATGCGCAAATCGCTGCTATCTGGAATAGTAACGGGTGAAAGCACATCCGCAAAAATCTGTTGCGCTTGCACATACAATTGCCCGGTATGGGATCCCGACCAAATGCCCCCCGGCAGATAGCGGTCGTCCAGCATCGTCAAAACGGCGCGGGCGTGGCTGAGCTGGCCTTTCAGGGCCTCAATGTAGCGCAAGGTTACTTCCGTGCAGGAGAAATCGGCGCGGTTGAGCCGTGTCGGGATCAACACCCGCTGGGCCACCCGCAGGGCATTGGCGGTGAGGGCATTCAGTTCTCCCGGCGTATCGAGAAAGATGAAGTCGTAGTCCTGCAGCAGGGGATCCAGTTGGCGCTGCAACAGATTCTGCCCCATCTCTCCGACAGCAGCCAGTTGGGCCGCCACTTCCGCCATGGTGCTGTGGGAGGGCGCCACATCCACTCCCTTGTCCGTGCAGTAGATCACCTCTTCCAGAGGACGTTGGTGCTGCGGGTGTAAGCTGGCCCAAGCCGTTTCCAGTGCCGCCAGGGATCCGGCCCCTTCCAGGTAAAGGTTGCTGGCGGTGGCCTGGGACGTGAGATCGATGAGCAAAACTCGGTATCCCCGCTGGGCCGTCAACTGAGCCGCGTGGACGCAGAGGGTGGACTTGCCGGTGCCCCCTTTGTTGTTGGTAAAGGCCAGGATGCGCGCCATCAGCTCTCCCTGCATTCTGTCTTGCCAACTTGTTCCCCTTTCTGAGCAGCCCGGCCAGATCCGACAGGACAGTCGTTGAGGTGGCCCCGCAGCAGTCTATGCTATTGGGTGTAGCCTGGTGGAGGACAACCATGCGCGATGTACTGGCGATCATCTTGGGAGGTGGGCGTGGCACCCGACTTTATCCCCTGACCAAGCGCCGCGCCAAACCCGCTGTGCCCCTGGCCGGCAAATACCGCCTTATCGACATCCCGGTCAGCAACTGCATCAACTCCGACATCGAAAAAATCTACGTCCTCACCCAGTTCAACTCTGCCTCTCTGAACCGCCACATCGTCAACACCTACCGCTTGTCTCCCTTTACAGGCGGCTTTGTGGACGTTTTGGCGGCCCAACAAACCCCTGACAATCCCGATTGGTTCCAAGGCACCGCCGATGCTGTCCGCCAATACCTCTGGCTGATGGACTCCTGGAAGCCGCGGGACTTCCTCATCCTATCTGGGGATCACCTCTACCGCATGGACTACCGCCCCTTCATCCAGCATCACCGGCAGGTTGGGGCCGATGTGACGCTGGCGGTGCTCCCCTGTGAAGAAAAAGTGGCCTCGGGTTTTGGCTTGCTCAAGCTTGGCGAGAACGGTTGCATCGTCGATTTCAAGGAAAAGCCAACAGGAGATCTGCTGAAAGCCTGTCAGGTGGACACCCAAGCCCTCGGCCTCAGCCCGGAAGAAGCCAAAGCCAAGCCCTACATCGCCTCCATGGGCATCTATGTATTCAAGCGAGAAGCTCTGATCGAGATGCTCAAAGTCAAGGAGCACACCGACTTTGGCAAAGAGGTGCTGCCGGCAGCCATCGGCAAGTACCATCTGCAAGCCTACCTCTTCAAGGGTTACTGGGAAGACATCGGCACCATCGAGGCTTTTTACCGGGCCAACCTGGCACTGGTGCAGCAGCCCAACCCGCCCTTCAGCTTCTTCGACAGCGAAATGCCCATCTACACCCGCCCGCGCTTTTTGCCCCCCAACAAAATCCTCGACTCCCAGATTGTCAACTCCATGATCGCCGATGGCTGCATCATCAAAAACGCCCAAATTCGCAACTCCATCATCGGCATTCGCAGCCGCTTGGAGGCCAACACCATCATCGAAAACACCCTGGTGATGGGAGCCGATTACTACGAGTCGGCAGAAGAGCGACAGGCCAGGCTAGAGGAAGGGATCCCACCGGTGGGCATCGGGGCCAACTCCCACATTGTCAACGCCATCGTGGATAAGAATGCCCGCATTGGGCGCAATGTCCGCATCCTCAACAAGGATCACGTCACCGAAGCGCAGCGGGAAGAGGAAGGGATCTGGATCAGCAACGGCATCGTCACCATCATCAAAGACTCGGTGATCCCGGACAACACCATCATTTGAGGGGGAAACAGGCCGGCCCTGGCCGAGAAGGGGGCAGGATGGGGCTGACAGGCCCTTGCGCAGAAACGGCGAGGCTTTTTCTGTTAAGATGGATACCGAGAGCTTCAAAACAAAAGACTGTGAGATCGCTGGAGTGTGTTTAGTAGAATTTCATCCGTTGCCGCTTTGGAAGTTTACGATCCGCAATTGATCTGCCGCTATTACCGCTGGCGCCTGCCCCAAGTGATCGGTCGGGCGCTGGCCATTCTCTGGCCTTTCTTGTGGTTTGTCCTCTGTTTGCGCTGGGATCAACTGTGGGGACACACTGATCGCAATGTGGGACGGCGCTCGGTGCAGTTGCGAAAGCTGCTCACCGACCTGGGGCCAACGTTCATCAAGGTGGGTCAGGCCCTCTCCACCCGCCCCGATCTGGTGCGCAAAGACTACCTAGAAGAACTCACCCAACTGCAAGATCAACTGCCGCCATTTCCTTCCGAGCAAGCATTTGCCCGCATCGAATCCGAGTTGGGCCGTCCGATTGCCGAGATCTTTGCCCAGATCTCTCCAGAGCCAGTGGCTGCTGCCAGTTTGGGCCAGGTTTACAAAGCGCAGTTGCACAGCGGCGAATGGGTGGCGGTGAAGGTGCAGCGACCCCATCTGCGAGAGCAGTTGAGCCTGGATCTGTACCTGATTCGCTGGGCCTCGACATGGCTGGGCCCCTGGCTGCCCTTAAACCTGGGCAGTACTTTGACGGCGGTGGTGGATGAGTTTGGCCGCAAGCTTTTTGAAGAGATCGACTACCTGCACGAAGGGCGAAACTGCGAGCGCTTCGCCGAATACTTCCGCGACGATCCGGATGTGTACGTGCCGCGCATCTTTTGGGCCTACAGCAGCCGCCGGGTTCTAACCCTGGAGTGGATCGACGGCATCAAGCTGACGGATGTGGAGCGCATTCGAGCAGCCAACCTGGAAGTGAAACAATTGGTGCGCATCGGGGTGGTTGCTGCCCTCAAGCAATTGCTGGAATACGGCTTTTTCCACGCGGATCCCCATCCGGGCAACCTGTTCGCCCTGGCCGATGGTCGCTTGGCCTACATCGATTTCGGCATGATGGATCAGCTTACCGAGGAAATGAAGGAGTACTTGGTGGATGCTCTGGTTCACCTGGTGGATCGCGACTACAACGCCCTGATCGATGACTTTATTCATCTGGGCTTTTTGCAGTCGGATGTCGGCCGCCAAGAGCTGATCCCCGCCTTGGAAAAGGTGCTGGCAGACGTGCTGACCCAAGAGGTGGTCAACTTTAACTTCAAAACGGCCACAGATCAGTTCTCCGACTTGATGTACCGCTACCCCTTTCAGGTGCCCTCCCATTTTGCTCTGGTGATCCGCTCTTTGGTGACCCAAGAGGGAGTAGCCCTCAGCCTCTATCCCCAGTTCCGCATCGTCGGTGTGGCCTATCCCTATGTGGCCAAGCGCCTGCTGACGGATGAATCGCCGCGTATTCGCCAACGGCTGCTGCAAGTGTTGATCAAGGATGGTAAGTTCCGCTGGAACCGCCTGGAGAACCTGATTCAAATTGCCCGCAGCGATGGGGGATTGGATTGGTTACCCACCGCCCAAACGGGTTTGCGCTACCTGATGTCGGAAGAGGCCCGCGATCTGCGTCGCCAGTTGGTGCTTTCCCTCACAGAAGATGATCGCCTTCACTTTGAGGAGCTGCAGCGTTTGTGGCAGTTGCTCAGCCCTGAACTTTCCCCGGCTTACCTCTGGCAGGCAACGCTGAGATCCCTACCCTCGACCGGCGATCTGCAACACACGTTTGCCGAGTTGAGGGAGCAGGTGCAAGCCCATCTGGAACATCTCAGCCGCTGGCGGCTACCTCAACCTTGGTCGGATTTGCTGGCAGGAGTGGGACAGGAAAGGTAGAACGGAAGAAGATGACTCAAGTTTATTGTTATTGAGCTGGACAAAAGCGTGGCAGATCAGAAAGGTGACTTCATTGCGGGTGTAGTGACCGGCGCCCTGTTGGGAGGGATCATCGGCGGGGTCATTGGGTTTGTGCTTGCCCCTCGACTCAGCAAGGGATCCGCCGAAGGCCAACGCCGGGATCCGGATCGTCTCAACGGCACCTCGGTAGCCCCTGAACGACCGCGCCTCAGTGCTTCGGGTGAGTCGGCCATGTCCAGCGACTGGAGGAAGTGGGAAAATGAGGCAGAACGCATTGCTCAAGCCCGCCGCACTCTAGAGGCCAAGATTGCCGAGTTAAACGAGGCGATTCAGGCCATGCGCACGCAATTGCTCGTCAAGGAAACCTCTTCCAGGGCTGTTGAGGAAAAGCCTTGAGCAGGGGATCCCTGTCCATGCCAAACTAGAGGCGGCAGCGGCTTTCCTCTCTAGGTTCTGCCATCCTCTCTCGGCTGAGTTGCGATCCTGGGCCAGGTCTGCCTCTGGCGAAGGTGCTTCAGCTTAATGGATGTTGAGTTGATCGAGTTGTTTCCCTACTTTTCCCAACCATGATGCTCAGTCACTTGTTGTCTCCTCTCGCTTGGGTGGACGGCCTCTCCCTGGGGTTGATCTACGGCACTGCCGCGTCTTTGCTGTTCCGCTCCCTTTACCAGTTCATTGTCATTTACAATGCTCTGCTGATCGTGCGGATTTTGCTGAGCTGGTTCCCGCAACTGAACTGGTCTAACCCCATCCTGTCGGTGCTCAGCCAACTCACCGATCCCTATCTCAACCTGTTCCGCGGCATCATCCCCCCCATTGGCGGCTTGGACTTTTCCCCCTGGCTGGCCTTCATTTTGCTCAGTTTTGCCATGCAGGTGGTGGGCCAGTTTGCCTAGCCGCTGTAGCACTGGATTCCTCCTGAGGGGCTCGGATCCCCTTAAGATTGGGAGTCACTTTTTCGTTGCCCGCCATGCAGATCCCCGGCGTTGCCCACTACTGGCTGCTGAATGCTCAGGTTCCCCTGTCGGTACTGAAGGAGGCGGTGCCAGGAGCTGTTCCCAACCGCGATAACCTGGTGTTGCTGGATCTGGAAATCGAAGGGGGGCAGATCCGCCAAATCCGGCTGGCAACAGGGATCCCGCCCCAGGGGATCCCCAGCGTGGATCTAAGGCGGGGCCAAGTGTGGCCCTGCTTTGTGGACATCCATACCCACCTGGACAAGGGACATGTGTGGCCGCGCACCCCCAATCCCGATGGTACCTTTGCCGGGGCGAGGCAGGCCGGCCAGGAAGATTGGGTGAAGATGAAGCAAGCCTATGACGGGGATCCGGAGCAGTTTCGGGAGGATCTCTACCGTCGCTTCAGCTTTGGTTTGCGCTGCAGCTATGCCCATGGATCCCAGGCAGTGCGCACCCATCTGGTCTGTGAGAATCCTCAGGTTATGGGGGCCAGCTGGGAGGTGTTTGTTCAGCTGCGCCGAGAGTGGGCGGGCAAGCTGGAACTCCAGGCGGTCACGCTTTTGAGCTTGGATGCCTTTCTCACCCCTGCAGGGGAAAAGCTGGCGGACAAGGTGGCGGAAGTGGGCGGGATCCTGGGTGGGGTGGCGGCGATGGGGCCGGAACTGGATCGGCAATTGGATCGGGTGTTTGCCCTGGCCAAGGAGCGGGGCTTGGCTCTGGACTTTCATACGGATGAGACGGATGATCCGGGATCCCTCACATTGAGACACGTAGCAGCGGCGGCCTTGCGCAACGATTTTCCCCATCAGGTGGTGTGTGGCCATTGCTGTAGCCTGGCCGTGCAACCGCCGGAGGTGGCCCACAAGACTATGGCCTTGGTCAGAGAGGCGGGAATTGCCGTGGTCAGCCTGCCCATGTGTAACCTATATTTGCAAGCCCGTAACCCCGGCCATACCCCCCGCTGGCGAGGGGTGACGCTGCTGCATGAGCTGAAGGCTTTGGGCGTGCCGGTGATGATAGCCAGCGATAATTGCCGGGATCCCTTCTACGGCTTTGGGGATCACGACGGCCTGGAGGTGTTCCGGGAGGCCACCCGCATTTTGCACCTGGATACCCCCTATGGGGATTGGCCACAGGCGATTACCACCACCCCTGCCCGCATCATGGGCTTGACCGAGCGAGGGCAAATTGGGGTGGGCTTGCCGGCAGATCTGGTGCTGTTCAAGGGACGTGGCTTTGACGAGCTGCTCTCGCGACCCCAACATGACCGGGTGGTGTTGCGTCAGGGGCAGGCCATCGACACGACTCTGCCGGACTACAGCGAACTGGACGACTTGATGGAGAAGGTGGGGACAGCGCTCAGCTCCGAGAAGTAGAGCGGGGTCACAGTCGTTTCAAGTTAGATTAAGACACTTCCCAATTGCTCCACGGTGCCGCCCCAGCGTTCCGCGCCGCTGCCACAACCACCACCTCCAGGCAAAGGGAGAGAGGAGCTAGTGCACAATGCTAAGGAAAAAGTTTCATTCCCGCTTAAAAATGACTATGCGGATTGTCCTCGAACTCCAGGGTGCAGAACTTTAAGGTTCGGCAGTTTTCCGCTACCGTGCGCCTCACGCTCTCCGGTAAGCCTTCCGGTATTTCCGCGTCGATTTCCAGGGTAATTTTGACAGTGGCTCCTGGCAGATTGGTCAGGTGCCGGATGACCTCGTCGGCAAGGGTTGCAACATCTCTGTTGACCCGCAGGGGATCCATTTCCACCCTGCCGTAAAATCGCCTCGGCAACGCCGGCTGGGAAACTTGATTTCCTTGATTCGTAACTGGGGAATCCTCCTCGCCGGGGCCAGGAAGAGGCGGAGTGCTGTCTGGGAAGATGCAGGGCGCCTTTGGGGAAGGAACTTGAAGGGCTTCCAATTGACGGCGGGCAACCTCTGGCTTGACCAGCAGGCTGTTGGAACCGATGCTGGGCTTGACTATGGCTGCCACTTGCAAGCCGAGGTATTTGCCTTTGGACTCATCGAAGGCCTCTGCGTAGGCAAAGCTATCCTCCCAAGCAGTTGAGGCTACCCCGTCTTCTACAGCTCTTAGAAGAACGGATGGGTCTTTCAAGCGGGGTAGGTAGAGGTACTGGGCCAGGCATTCCCACAGTCGTTTGAGATCGATGTGATCAGCCTCGCGCCAGAGGAATCTATCCAGCGTATCCAGGCGGAGGGTGATGGCAGAGTAAGCGGTAACCAGATCCCCCTCGTGGACAGCTTTGCGGCTGGCTTGCAAAATGGGGGAATCTTGCCCCTGCAGTCGGCATTCTTTCCACTCTAGACTGCCTTGGGGATCAGGCTGGGCTGGGATCAGCAGCCATTGATAGGTTTCCCGCAGAGCAGCCTCAACAGCAGCCTCGGATTGGTGCAGCTTGGTATTGGCTTGGGCGGTTTGGAAGGCATCTAGGTTGAGGAGATCTTTGTCTTCCAGGATCCCTTTCCAAGCTAGGTATTGGGCGGTATTGCGTTCTAGGCTTTCCAGGCGGGTTTTGTCGGGCGCCAAAAACAGCAGCATGTTCCTGTAGTAGCGGGGGCCGCTGCCGCGACGCTGGAGGGCCTGCTCAGCCCAGACTCGCCCAGGGCTATCCTGGCTACCCCGGCTATGGGAATACTGAGGATGCAGGATCACCAGCCGCACGCCTAAAGTGGGATCGTCGGGAATATCGGCAGTGGAGTCGGGGGCAACGTGAACGGCGCTGAACTCACCGCGATTTCTGTCGGCTTTGAGGCGCCGGATGATCTCTTGGCAGAGGGTGTGGGGCTCGTCCCTCAACAGTTGCTCGGCTCGCTCCTGAGCAGTGCGGTTGACGTTGGGCTGGGTGGAAATCCAGTAGCGACTGCCATCTCCGTATAGGTAAGTTGCCTGGTCGGATAGCCGCCGCAGGGCATCGCCGAAGGTGATGGGGTGTTCTCCCGGTTGCACGCAGCCCAGCTTGATGCGGCGCTCCTCAATGCCGCGGTTGGCGGCCCGCAGGGTGGGGGCGGATCCCATGTAGATGGTGCGGGCAACCCGGCGACAGGCGGAATACCGGCCCAGGTTGGGGTGATCTCGGTCGAGAGTCAGGGGCAGGGAAGTGGGGCCATCCACGTCTTTGTCGATTACCGGCAGCCAGTTGTCGTCTAGGTAGCGGGTCAGCTCTGCTTGTACCTGTTGATCGTCCATGGGGATGTGGGCGGGCAGGATCATCAGGCTGCGGTCATTTCGCTCCCAGAGGGTGTGGATGACCCTGGCCATCAGCCGTAGCACACCGCGGGTGCGTTGAAACTTGTCGAGAGTAGACCAGTCGGAGTAAAGGCGGTCAAACAGCTCTGGGTGAATGGGATAAGCAGCCTTGAGGCGGCGTTCGTAGTCACTTTCTTTGCACTCGCTGGGAAATTCCTGGCTTTGGCTGCGATAGAGATCCATGAACGCTTTCACCACGGCATCCCGCTGCACAAATAGCTCGGGATTGGTGAGGGGCTGAAACAGGCGGCGGCGGACAATTTCAAAGCTTTCTTCAGCGCTCGCGGGCCGCCAAGGGGATTCCACCCGGCCAATGGCATTTCTCAGGCGAACCAGAGCTTCTTTGCCCCGCTCCCCGCCAATTTCGATATCCGAAGAAGGAAGGCTCACCACCAGCAGTGTATCTTTTGCGTTCTTGGCCGATTCGCTCAGGGTTTGGGCAAAGGTAAACTGGGTGTCGAAACTGCCGCCGGCTAGGTCAGGGCTGTCGTGGAGTTGGCGAGCATAGGCCACCCACTCATCGATTAGGATCAGGCAAGGGGCATAGCGGTTGAACAAGACTTTAAGCGCATCGCCGGGGTTGGTGGAAGTTGCGTCGGCCTGCTGCACCCGCGCATAGCCTTCGGCACCTCCCAGTTGCCAGGCCAACTCCCCCCAAAGGGTGCGGATCAGGGGGCGGTTTTGCTGGGCGTGCTCAGGCTTGTAGGAGGGAATGCCGCTGGGCTGGAGCTTGTTCCCCACCAGGACGGCTATCCTGACGTTTTGAGGTGGTCTCTGCAGGCCGACGGCTTGGAGAAGAGACTCTGTGCCGGGTAGGGGGCCCTCACCCCTAGCCCCTCTTCCAAAGAGGTGGTAGAGGGCAAGCATGGCGTGGGTTTTGCCGCCGCCAAAGTTGGTCTGCAACTCTATCACGGGATCCCCCCCTTGGCCGCTGAGGCGCTTCAGGGCATTGGTGAGCAGTTGTTGCAATCCCTCGGTAAGGTAGGTGCGGCGGTAGAACTCGACGGGATCCCGGTACTCATCCGAACCTTCGCCCAGGTAGACTTCCCAAAGATCGGCGGCAAATTCGGCTTGTTGGAAGCGACCTGAAGCCACATCGGGGTGGGGAGTGGCAACCTCGCGCCAGGGCTTGAGGCCAGCCTGGGGCTGACCTTCTGTAGGGGATCCCATAGCGCGACGGCTTTCCCGCTTGGCCTGTTCTTCGAAGCGCAGTCGCAGTAGCTCTTGTTTTTGTTTTTCAACTTCGGCAGCTTGGGGGGCAGCAATGGCGCTCAGCAGTCGGGCAACGCTATCGAGGGCGCGATAGGCATCGTCAAAACCAAAAGTGCAGGTGTGGGCCCAGGTGTTGCGGGTATTGCGCAGCTCGCTGACTAGGGTGCGCTCCGCTTGTCCCAGAGTTTGCCTGAAGACGGTGTTCCACTGCTCCCACATGAGAGTCAGCAGCGCCAAAACATCTTCCTCCAGGATCTGCTCAGGACTTTTGAATTTGGGAGAGCTCTCGGGCAGGTTGTCGGCGACAACTGTCAGCCACTTCTCTCCATGGAAGGCTTGCATCTCCCGCACGACAAAAGGATAAAGCCCCTGCCGCAGAAGGTTGAGGGCGCGTCCAACTCGTTCGTGGTTGCTGATAGCCATAAGTGATTGAATGAAATTGAAGTTAGGGGGTGGGTCGATTATTTCCAGATTAAAGTGAGATCCACAACAAAGCCAGGGAGAACCGGATCCCCAGACAAGCTAGTAGGCCGCTCCAAAACTTGCACCAGCTGACCTGGGCGGTAGACGTAAACCCGCTGGCTTTCTGGATCGATCAGCCAGCCCAGTTGGGATCCGTTGTCTAGGTACTCCTGCAGCTTGGCCTGAAGGATAGCCAGCTCGTCAGTGGGGGACTTCAGTTCCAGCACAAAGTCGGGGCAAAGAGGAGCAAAGCGACGACGCTGCTCCGGGGTAAGCTGCTGCCAGCGCTCTTTGGCAATCCAAGCGGCATCGGGAGAGCGGATGGCCCCATTGGGCAGGGCAAAGCCCGCGGAAGAGTCAAAGACAAAACCTAAGTTCTTGCCTCGATTCCACTGCCACAGTTGGCCCAGCAGGTCGGCATTGCGGAATCCAGTTTCGCTGCCTGCAGGGGCCATGGCAATCAGTTCTCCTTGGGCAGTGCGTTCCAGGCGCAGCTCAGGATTCTGCCGACAAAGCTGCTCGAAAACTTCATCGGTTAAATTCAAAGCCGGTTGCAGGTTGAGGGCAATCATAAGCTTTGCCTGCAGAGCAACTCAGGGCCCGGGGGCGCTACTCCCAGATTAAAGTGAGATCCACAACAAAGCCAGGGAGAACCGGATCCCCAGACAAACTAGCAGGTCGCTCCAAAACCTGTACCGGCTGACCTGGGCGATAGACGTAAACTTGGCCCTTTTCTGGGTCAATTAACCAGCCCAGTTGGGATCCGTTGTCCAGGTACTCCTGCAGCTTGGCCTGAAGGATAGCCAGCTCGTCAGTAGGAGACTTTAGTTCCAGCACAAAGTCAGGGCAAAGAGGAGCAAAGCGACGGCGCTGCTCTGGGGTAAGCTGCTGCCAGCGCTCTTTGGCAATCCAAGCGGCATCGGGAGAGCGGATGGCCCCATTCGGCAGGGCAAAACCTGCAGAGGAGTCAAAGGCTACACCAAGCTGGGTTTGCCGGTTCCACTGCCAGAGCTGGGCGCTGAGGCTCAAGTTTTGACGGCTGCTTTCGCTGCCTGCAGGGGCCGTGGCGATCAGTTCTCCTTGGGCAGTGCGCTCTAGGCGCAGCTCAGGATTTTGCCGGCAAAGCTGTTCGAAAACTTCATCGGTTAAATTCAAAGCCGGTTGCAGGTTGAGGGCAAGCATCATCTTCTTTGGGCAAAACTCTCAGAGTACGTGGCCTATGGCTCGTATTAATTCCCTAAGATGGAGCGTATTTTTTGGCG
>NZ_JANSHW010000164.1:0-1707 GCF_047461815.1 Synechococcus sp. R6-10 | reverse complement strand
CGAAGGGACTTGAACCCTTACGCCTTGCGGCACTAGATCCTAAGTCTAGCGCGTCTGCCGTTCCGCCACGTCACTCTCACCCATGCTAGCTCGCCCTCTGGGCCAGGGCGACCTGTAGGGCAGCAGTCTCAGCATCATCGTCATCTCGAATCGGAATCCCGCTCCAAGTCGCGAAAAAGAGGTGTGCTCAGGTAGCGTTCCCCAAAACTAGGCTGGATCATTACAATCCGCTTGCCAGCGTTTTCCGGTCGCCGCCCCACCTGGATGGCTCCCGCCAAGGCAGCCCCAGTGGAAATGCCGGAGAGGATCCCTTCTTCTTTGGCCAGGCGCCGGCTGTAGACCATGCTCTCTTCATCTTCCACTGGGATCACCTCATCCAGCAGGTCGCGCCGCAGCACATCAGGCACGAATCCCGCTCCGATCCCTTCAATGCGATGAAAGCCGGGCCGTCCACCACTCAAGACGGCACTGGCCTTGGGTTCAACGGCCACCAGTCGAATGGCTGGGTTTTTCCCCTTCAAAAACTCGCCCGCCCCCGTGATGGTGCCGCCGGTACCTACCCCTGCCACCAGGATATCCACTTGACCATCAGTATCTTCCCAAATTTCCGGGCCGGTGGTTCTGGCATGGATCCGGGGGTTGGCGGGATTGGTGAACTGGCCCAACATGTAAGCGTTGGGAGTGCGGCGGACGATCTCTTCAGCCTTCCAGATGGCTTCCCCCATGCCGCCGGCGCTACTGGCCAGATGCACCTCTGCTCCGTAGGCTTTCAACAGCAGTCGCCGCTCCAGGCTCATGCTCTCAGGCATGACGATGATGAGCCGGTAACCCTTGGCAGCAGCGGCCATGGCCAGGCCAATGCCGGTATTGCCAGAGGTGGGCTCCACCAAGATGGTCTTGCCGGGGGTGATCAAACCGGCCTGTTCGGCAGCCTCGATCATGCTGACGGCAATGCGGTCTTTCACCGAAGCGGCAGGGTTAAAGCTCTCCAATTTCACCACGATCTCGGCCAGGCACCCCTCCGATTGCGGGATCCGATTCAACCGCACCAGCGGGGTGCGACCGATGAGCTGGGTGATGTTGGCGGCGATTTTCATGGCTAACAAAAAGGAAGAAACCATCGCGGCAGTGGGCCCTAGCCCTTAACTCCGGAGCAACCGAGGGCCTTACGCGAGGCTAACCCTTGAATAAGCTCCTTGGCATGCCCCTTTCAGCTTACTAGCGCAGGAGCCCCGCCCTCTGTCCACAGGGCGAGGGTCGGGAGGAATGCGGAGTTACGATGATATAACCATGACCCAAGTCCTGACCATTTCCTGCAAGCTCAAGGTGTCTCAGTCGCAAGCCGCAAAGTTGGATGCGACCTTGGACGCCTTCGGCCAAGCCTTGAACTGGGTGAACCAGAACACACCGGAGAAGATCGCCAACGCCGTTAAGCTTCAGTCTCTGTGCTACCGCGAAATCCGTGCCCGGTTCGGCTTGTCCAGTAACTTGGCCGTACAGGTCTGCAGACGGATGGCCGGTGCCCGTAAAGTTGCCCGACAGAAAAACCGCCCCGTCAAGGCGTTCAAGGGGGGCTTTGCGACCTACGATGCCCGTATCTTCTCGTTCCGCGAGAAAGACTGGACGGTGTCGCTCACCACGGTGGAGGGTCGAGAGCGCTTTGAGCTGGCGATTGGCCGTTACCAGAGAGAACAGTTGGCAGGCTCC
>NZ_JANSHW010000163.1:0-3479 GCF_047461815.1 Synechococcus sp. R6-10 | reverse complement strand
CCGGGCCTCCCCCCCGGGAGCGCAACCGATGGCCATTTATCACCTCGACATCTCAGTTATCAGCCGCTCCGCAGGACGCTCCGCGACCGCGGCGGCAGCCTACCGGCTCGCCGTGCGGATTGAGGACCAGCGCACCGGCTTAGTCCATGACTACACCCGGCGTTCCGGGGTAGTCGCGTCCGGCACAGTGGGATGGGCCCCAGACGCACACGCTGCCCTATGGAATAAGGCCGAGGCAGCGGAGAAGCGAGCTAACAGTCGGACCGCTCGCGAGGTCCTCATTGCCTTGCCCGCCGAGTTGAACACAGAGCAGCAAACACGGCTCGTACGCGGGTTCGCCGCACACCTGCGCGACCGCTACGGCATCGCCGCAAGCTGGGCGATTCACGCCGCTCCGAAAGGCGGCGACGAACGAAACACACACGCGCACATCCTGATGACTACACGCACAGTCGACGCCTCCGGGACGTTTGGACAGAAAGTGCGCGCGCTGGACGACCAAGACCAAGGACCACGCGAGATACTCGCCATTCGCGCCGAATGGGAAAAGCGGGTCAATCGAGAGTTAGAAAAGTCCGGCAGCGGTTCCCGCATCTCCAGCCAGAAGCAACCAATTGCACCGATGGAACACCTCGGGCCGGCGGCAACGGCGAAAGAGCGCCGGGGAATCAAGACCGCCGCAGGAAACCGGAACAGACGTCGAGCGGACGCCAGAGAGCGCGCACGCGCCATCGTCACAGAGATTCAGAGCCTCGAGCGGGAGCAAGCCGCAGAAGACCAGGCGCTAGCAGAGCAGCGGCGCGCGCAGGCGGCGGCGGTCTGGCGCGGCGTCCTAGACAGCACAACCACCGTCGAGGCCCGTGCCCAGCGGCTGACCGCACAGGTGCGTATCATGGAGGCCAACCATGGCCGACAAACCATACTAGCCGAAATCACGCGAGCGGCACCGGTACGCGTCCGGCCAGACTGCTGGGCCGTCCTCCGCACCATCGCAGAGCGGGCGCAGGAAATCGCGGCAGCAACCTACCGCAGCCTCCTGGCTGAGGTGCGACGCCTGGCCGACTGGGAGGACAGGGCGAGGCCCCGGCAGGGGCAGCGCCAGAGGTGACGAAGAAGAAGGTGGCCGGTAGGCCACCCCCTTGGCCCCGCGTTGGCGGGGAGACACGCCGTGCAGGCGTTACGCCTGGTCTCGGCCCCAGACCATCCCCGCGTTGGCGGGGAATTCCTAGGCTGCCCGTAGGACAGGCTAGAGCGCCCGTGCGCCAGACGCAGAGAGGACCTAGGGCCAGTAGCCCACGGGGCAAGAGCAAGCTGGGGCTCCGCCCCAGACCCCGGGATACACAAGAGAGACCTTGCCAAGACGCCATTCCTGGGTTTCCGTGAGGTGCGGACCCCGGGGACGGATAGGCCGCAGAGAGACCGAGAGGGCGGCCCCAGTGGGACCGCCTCATCTCGGCTTACCCGGATGGCCGCCAGACGCCGAGCGCAGGCGGACCGAGAATGCGCGTTAGCGCAGCACGGCAGTCAGATGCCGAACGCGCAGCGGCTTCCAGAAGCTCGGACATGTACGGATCGACACGCACAAGAGCCGCGGGATAGATGACCGCGACAGTCTCGGCAGGCTCTTCAAGAGCCTGCTGCGCCTCGATTTCTGCCGCATCTTCGGAAGCATCACCTTCGCCGGCAAGGCTAAGGCCTTGACTACAGACAAGGGCGCGGCGACCTTTCGTCGCAACCGCATATTGAGACCAGAGACCGGCGGCAACTTCATCGCCGCGAACAGCAGCTTGAGCTAAATCAAACACCGTCCGGCTAGTCAGACTCTTACACTGCTTCTTGACGCCTGCCGAAGCCTCATAGACACCAGATAGATGCGCGGCGTAGCGAGCCGCTTTTTCAGCATCAGCGCACGGCTGAGCGTCGATACCGTCACGCAGAACGTCGCCACCGAGCGAACGAATCGCGGCAATCCAGCGCATAAGAAGACGCTGCGCTTCAGCCGACGGGTCCGCAACTTGAGAGCTGAAGAGAAAGACCGCATGAATGTGCGGATGCCAACCGTTCTCACCATGCGTTAAGTCGTAGCCGCGCAGATATTCGACACCGGCACTTTTTAGGGACGCCCATTGGCGTCCGCTCGTAAGTCGGCTCCACGCTTTTCCGAGCAAACCGAACAGCTCGTCGAGACTAGAATTGCGGTTGTGCCGGAGCGTCAGCGTCACGAGCCAGGGTCGGTACCCCTGACGCAGCAGGCTCGCTACCTGTGGCCGGAGCACTTCTGCCCGGCGAGCCGCTAGACGAGGCGCACAATGCGGACAGACCCAAGGAGAGCGGCAGCGCTTAACGCCGACGAGAGACGCGACCTCGCCCCGGCGCACAATCGCCGGAAGGGTCCCATCGATAGCACCCAGCCCGCAGCCGCTGAGACTGCCCAGGCCGACACGACGAGCAAGAGGACGCAGCCGGGACAGAAGAGACGCCGGCGCGAGCGGCGGAAGAGTTACTCCTCGGTTGTCAAGCGCGGGCCGCTCGCGGCCCGCGGCAACGGCCTTCCGCCCGAGGCGGGCGGAGCCGGGAGAGCGGACAGGCGAGGAGAGAGGAGAGGCTAGAGAGACCGACATGCACGCCTCGCAGAGCGGCGAGGCGTGTCAGTGGCGGACACAGCGGAGGAAACTGCTGGATTCCCGGAGGATCCAAGCCTATCTTCCGCGGCGGAGGCAGGGCCGAAATGGCTCATGCGTCTGGTCCTGGTCACCGACGAATCTAGAGGGCTGGCACCCGTCTAGATTGCCTCGTTGTTTTCGAAGGCCGGAAGGGGCACCTTCCGGCCTTCATTTCACCTGTAAGCCGCCTATTCGGCGGTTGATGTTTCTATAGTGCGAATCGGCACCCTGGCGGTTCTGCTACTCTGGTAGGCCGCCTGTTCGGCGGTCAATCTTCATCTAGGTCCAGTTTGGCGCGCAGGCAAATTACGCATTGCCCGTTCCTCCACCCTGGAAAGGCAGCGAAGGGGACGAGCATCCGGCATCGGACATGGGTCGCAACACAGCCGAGAGAAGCGCCGAGATATCAGCCCGGTCTCTCTCAGCGATGACTGAGAGCAAGCGGCTCGCAAGATTGTGCCGCGAACCCGGCGGGAGAGTCTCATCGGTCAGAACCGCGATGACAGCGGCACCAAGCACAATCTTACGACGAGTGTCGGCACGCCGACGCTCTTCTTTCTCGCGGCTGATTTCGCGCGCGAGAGCGTCACGAAGACGCGCAATCTTTTGCGCGCGCGTGAGACGGCGAGAAGCAGCAGCAACAGCAACGGAAGTAATCTCGGTCATACACGCGACATAGAGCAACCGAGAGCAGAAACAAGCGCGAAACACACTTGCGCTCCCGTCCGTTGCGCGCCAAGTCCAACCCCCGTAAGGGCGCACACTACGCAATCCTACGGATTGCGCGTGTGCGCGCCCCCTGCGGGGGGGAGGGGG
>NZ_JANSHW010000162.1:0-7584 GCF_047461815.1 Synechococcus sp. R6-10 | reverse complement strand
GCCTGCTGCGCCTCAAGGCCGAAGAAGACGCCCTTAGCCAAGAGGGCAAAAAAGAGGTGGTCAAGGAGTTTTTCGATTGCCTAGAAAAGATCTCCGGTCAAAACGAAATTGCCAAATCCAACGGCCTGGATCGTCTCATGGGGTTGGGAGTTGAAGAGTACCTGGGTTTAACAGGGCTGGGACTTGCTTTGGCGCAAGAATTCAGCTTCTGGGCTACAGCCATTTACCATGACGATGACGTTAGCGGGGGAGACTAATGAGTGTAGCTGTTCCAATCCAGTCTATTTCCCTGTATGAAGGAAGCCAAGTGGTTATCCATTCGCTGACTTGGCAAGACTTTGAGAGCATTTTGGAGGAGTTAGGGGAAGACCGCCACACTCGCGTTGCCTATTACAACGGCACTTTAGAGATTATGTCTCCCTTATCCAAACACGAGCGCCCTCACCGCATTGCTGGAGATATTGTGAAAGCTCTCCTTGATTCTCAAGGGAGAGACTGGGAAGACTTTGGCTCAACAACCCTTAAAAAGCCTGGCAGCGTTGGAGTAGAGCCTGACACCTGCTTCTATGTCAATAACCTAGAGCAGATGCGAGGGTGTGAGGGAAGAATTGATGTTGATCTATTGCCCTCGCCTGATCTGGCCATTGAGTCCGACGTTACTTCCCGGACCTTTATCGATGCCTATAAAGCTATTGGCGTGCCGGAAGTTTGGCTCTTGGGTGAGCGAAGTTTGCGGATATTTATTCTGCAGGGAGAAGACTACGTAGAATCGAGCTGCAGCCGGCTTTTTCCAGACTTCGACATCTCCAGTCTTGTACCTCAACTTATTCGACGCGCCTTAGAAATTGGCACCAGCGCTATGTTGCGCGAATTTCGGGAAACGCTTCGCAATTCCTAATACTGCTTTCCAGCTTTAGGAGAAGATCAAATGCCTAGCAATCGTCCTGCCAACGCTCCACAACCCCTTCCCCGTCCTGGAAGACCAGGCTCACCTCAGCAAGGGGCTCCCAGCCGTCTGCCAAGTTCAGGAAGTCGAGGAGGAGGCCATCCCCCCAATCAGAGAGGGGGGAGTGGTGGTGGAGGGGGCGGCAACCATTCCCAACCTTCTCCCTGGCTAGGGCATCCCTTGGATCCCAACCCCAGCCCAGATCCCACAGCGAGCTTTATTAGCTTTATTGAATATCTGCGTTGGATGAGGGCTCCAGCAACTCCTTTCAAAGACGGAGCCAAAGTCGATCTGGTGCACCAGGCAGAAGCAAAGGCAAACTACGGAGCGCGTCTTCAAGTTCTGAATGCTCGCATCAAACGCATTGCCGGAGAAAAAAACACTTTTCAGGTCACCTGTCCCTGGCGAATTCGGGTAGGCGGAGCCAAAGGCCCGGAGAGCATGCTGCTGCCCGCTTTTGATCACTTAGGGATCCCTTACATTCCCAGCTCCACCCTGCGCGGCGTAGCCCGATCCCAGGCCATTCGAGAGCTGATGCGGGAGCGCAACCTCTCTTGGGAGGAAGCGGACAAAGCTGTAGCTCCTTGGTTTGGTCACCTACAAGCTGACGAACAAGACAGTGCTGGCAAGGTAATTTTTCTGGATGCCTACCCTATGCCCACTCGGCCCCAGAGGCAGGAGGATCCCGATAACTCCAAAACCGGAGGCCTGGCGGTAGATATTGCCAACAATATCTGGAAATGGAATGGAAAAAATCTTGACTACTCGCCTAACCCTAACTTGTTCTTTTCTCTCAAACAAGCCACTTTTTTGATTGGCCTACGCAAAGGCCCCGGCTGTACCGACCAGATATTGGCTCAAGTCAAGGAGTGGCTGATCCAGGGTCTAGAGCAAGGGGTGGGATCCCAGGTGAATACTGGCTATGGCCGGCTGATCCCCCTAGGAAAATCGCTGGACAAGATGCCAGGGGAATTCCTGCGGCTGCCCTTCGAGCTAAAAGGCCAACTCATTCACGGGCGTCAAGTAGCTAACTGGAATCCGGGTAGGAATCGCTATGATAATCGACCCATTGCCGAAGTGCGGCCTGTGGCTTTTAAGAATATGCTGCGCTACTGGTTTCGCACTTTTGCCTTGGGGGTTTTGCCGGTTGTTCAGGTTCAGAAGTGGGAAGGACAACTGTTTGGCTCCATCACCCCCGAGCAGAAACACGGCTGGATCCATGTGGATTTGCTGAACGGCAAAGTCTCTCGGCCGGAGCCCAATCAGCGAAGAGAAGCCGCAGGCCAACAGGAAGGGATCCTTGTCTTGAGTTTTTCTAGCGAGTGCCAAAATTACGCTTCCCAAGCAGAGCAGGAGGCGGTGAAAAGGCTCTTTACTAACCTCACCTGGATGATGTTCCATCTGGGGGGTGTGGGCCAAGGTGCTAGAAGACCCTGCTACTCCCGCCAGGATCGCGACCGGCCTCCCTGGTGGCGCGGCTCTACCCTAATTCCCAAGTCAGAGAGTCCCTTCTGGGAGCTGCCAGGATCGGTGGTCGAGTTTCAGAAGCTTTTCCAAAAGCGACTGGGCAGCTTCTTTGAGGCTCTCAAGACCCTAACCCAGCAAGCCATTAACCCCAACAGCCCACAAAGTTTTGGCCGAGTTGACAGGGATAAATGGCCAGAAGCGGTAGATGCCAACTGCAAGATTGTAGTCTGCAGCGGCCCAGAAGAGTTTAATAAGCCCTATGCTTTGGCTGTTTTGCACAAGGTAGGCAAGATAGCGCCAGGAAAATACGACAAGTTTCTCTGCGGCGACACAGGCACGCGGTCCCCTGTTTGGATTGCAGATTTGGATGACTATCAGGTGGTTAACGTTTTTGGGGCAACTGCGAATCCTAGGAAAACATATCTTGAAAACCTTGAGAGAGGAGCAGTTGGCTTTGCTCAAATCTGGCCATTCCGGTAGTAGGAGGTTAGAGGAGGCTCAACATGTCCAGAAGGAAAATCAACGTCAAAGCTCTAACAAGTCTAATCACAGCTTTAATCAACGGCTCAATCACACTGGCCATCTTACTGATTGCCCCTTTGGGATTGGCAGCCGTAATTACAAACACGATCCTTGTCATGATTGCTAGCTTATTTTCGGGCAGTCTGGCAGAGATTTTGATAGGTTTCTTGTCAAGTCCTGAAATTGATGTGGAGATTTTACCGGAGCGTGGCCGCTCTAAACCCGGCAATGCCATAGATCAGAGGCGAGGCGCTGAAGATCTGCGTCGTCATGACGAATAATGCGAACTTTATATGTCTCTCAGCAGGGGTGTAGGCTAAGCCTTAAGCAAGAGTTCGTAATGGTCTATTTGGGCGAGTCGCTCTTGCAGGAGGTGCCTCTACCCTTGCTGGAGCAAATTTTAATCTTTGGCCGATCCCAGGTCACCACAGACGTAGTGAGAGCGTGCCTGAGGCGGAATATTCCTATTGCCTATCTCTCCCGGCTAGGCTATTGCTATGGTCGCCTTGTTCCTATAGAGAGGGGGTACCGCCGCTTAGCTCATTTGCAACAGGCGCTCCCTGAAGAATGGCGATTGCAAACGGCAGCCCAGATGGTGCGAGCCAAGCTGCTCAATAGCCGGGTGCTGCTGATGAGACAGCTCAGGCAACGCCCCACTGAAACAGGGGATCTGACCCTGCGCAGTCTGGAACATTTGGCTGCTCAAGCTCTTGAGGCCAAGTCTCTAGATCAATTGCGGGGCATTGAAGGAGCGGCTGCGGCTCTGTATTTCCCGGAATTGGGAAATTGCCTTCAGCAAAGGGGCTTTGTTTTGCTTAACCGCACTCGACAGCCGCCCACTAACCCGGTTAATGCCATGCTCAGCTTTGGCTACATGGTGCTCTGGAACCATCTATTAACCCTGATTGAGCTGCAAGATTTGGATCCCTATCAGGGTTGCTTGCACGCTAGCAGTGAACGCCATGCTGCTCTGGTTTCGGACTTACTGGAAGAATTTCGGGCGCCTATTGTAGATTCAATAGTCCTCTGGCTGATCAACAAGGGCATTATGAACATCGAAGAAGACTTTGAGTATCGCGATGGTGGCTGTTTTCTAAGTGATAGTGGCAGGAAAAAGTACCTTACAGCTTTCATCCAAAGAATGGAGGGATCCATCCAGACCCCTGACGGAGATCAACCCCGCTGGGATCTGCTAACGCAGCAAGTTAAAAAGTTTAAGCAATCCGTCTATAATCCTCAAGATTTGTACCAGCCCTACCGGATTCGCTGATGTTTCTTTATGTTGTTACCTACGATACTCCCTGCGACAAGCGACGCAAGAAAATTGCCGACCTGCTAGAAGGCTACGGCAAGCGCGTGCAATACAGCGTGTTTGAGTGCGTCCTCGACAAAGACAAGTTCGAGGAGCTCAAACTGCGGCTCCGCAAGAAGATCAAGCCCGAGGAAGACAGCGTCCGCTTCTATCCGCTCACTAGCTATGTCCTCGCCCAGGTGGAAATCTGGGGTGGGCCTGCCCTGACTGCACCCCCCAGCTCGGTCATTGTGTAGCTCAGGCAAGTCTCTTCCTACTTAAGCACTCGGTGTTTCCAAAAGCACACTCAAACGGTATCAACGCCTCCGCGAGCGATCCGCCAAAAGCCGCAAAGGCCGATTCTTTCGTCCGATCCCTCGACGCCTTGCGCCACAAGGCTTTCCGGCCCCAAAGCCCCCTCGCCAGCACCCTTTTTGCCGACTTTTTTCCGGATCCCTCGCAAATGGGTCTTGCATTCCTTGCCCTGCTTGGGTTTAATAGGGGTGGAGCAGTTCCCCCTTCGGGGGGATCCCTAGAAATTGGAAAACATCAAAATCGTCTGGTCAAGACCTCTTCCTTCTGAGACAGTTCCCCCTTCGGGGGGATCCCTAGAAATTGGAAACATCCAACTAACTCGCCCCAAAATCCGGGCAACATCCCGGTTCCCCCTTCGGGGGGATCCCTAGAAATTGGAAACTCCGGAATTTCGTCGCTGGTCTCTACGATGAGCTTGGTTCCCCCTTCGGGGGGATCCCTAGAAATTGGAAACTTGACTGGTATGCCATACCAGGTGGTGTGGGATACGTGTAGTTCCCCCTTCGGGGGGATCCCTAGAAATTGGAAACTCCACTATAGATTGGACGTCTGCTTGCGGTGGGGCATGTTCCCCCTTCGGGGGGATCCCTAGAAATTGGAAACCGCGGTTGAAGAAGATGTCCAGATTTTCCATTTGGGTAGTTCCCCCTTCGGGGGGATCCCTAGAAATTGGAAACCCCTCTTCGTCAACAACAGTGTAGTCATCCCTCAGCGTCGTTCCCCCTTCGGGGGGATCCCTAGAAATTGGAAACTGGTATATAGTCATATCGATATATAGCTGGATAGTAATGTTCCCCCTTCGGGGGGATCCCTAGAAATTGGAAACCAGATTTGTTCCTGGGTATAGTCACTGCTTGCCGGTGACCAGTCGTTCCCCCTTCGGGGGGATCCCTAGAAATTGGAAACTCCTCCCAAAGTTCAGTTTTGGTCATTGGAGATATTAACCAGTGGAAGTTCCCCCTTCGGGGGGATCCCTAGAAATTGGAAACAGGAATTTGATGTTCATTTTGCACTCCCTCCCTTATTCGTTCCCCCTTCGGGGGGATCCCTAGAAATTGGAAACTAGAAAGTAACCAAAGCTTACTAGGGTGTTGTTATCGAGTGTTCCCCCTTCGGGGGGATCCCTAGAAATTGGAAACAGGCTGAGCTTCTACCTCCAGAATCAAGTTACAGATCAGAACTGTTCCCCCTTCGGGGGGATCCCTAGAAATTGGAAACGATGATATCGAACTCTCCGTTGAATTCACCAACAAACTCAGTTCCCCCTTCGGGGGGATCCCTAGAAATTGGAAACCCCAGGTACCGCTTCTTACATGGTGAATAGCAAGGAAAGTTCCCCCTTCGGGGGGATCCCTAGAAATTGGAAACCACCACTCTGGTTCTCCCCATTCACTAGCCATCCACTGTTCCCCCTTCGGGGGGATCCCTAGAAATTGGAAACCTGCATAATACCGTTCAACACGGTCACCACGAATAAACCAAGTTCCCCCTTCGGGGGGATCCCTAGAAATTGGAAACGCTACCATTACTTTCCTCTAGAATGAGGAAGTTTTTGTTCCCCCTTCGGGGGGATCCCTAGAAATTGGAAACTGGAGAAATTGCGCAACTGTATACATAACACCCTCCCGTTCCCCCTTCGGGGGGATCCCTAGAAATTGGAAACGTGCCCGTTTTTGACTGTTCCGAGAAGATGCAAGTTAGCGTCCTCGTTCCCCCTTCGGGGGGATCCCTAGAAATTGGAAACTACAGGCAGACTTTGGCAAGGCATTAGAAGTTAAATAGTTCCCCCTTCGGGGGGATCCCTAGAAATTGGAAACCGGCCCTGAGGCAGTTTTACGACGTACCCAGGTCTGCTAACAAGTTCCCCCTTCGGGGGGATCCCTAGAAATTGGAAACAGATTGTGGTATTCATAACTAACCTCCGATTTGGCAGGGGTTCCCCCTTCGGGGGGATCCCTAGAAATTGGAAACCACCTGGGTACTAGAGGGAGGTTAGATCGGCCAATCGTGTTCCCCCTTCGGGGGGATCCCTAGAAATTGGAAACTAGAATTTATTCGGAATTCTCTCGCTGGGAACTAGGAAGAGACGTTCCCCCTTCGGGGGGATCCCTAGAAATTGGAAACCACCTCTTCGTGAGGCGCTTCCAGCATTGCTGCTGGAGTTCCCCCTTCGGGGGGATCCCTAGAAATTGGAAACTGCAGTCCGGTAGCCTCCGTGAGGCGTACGTCTGTTTTCACGTTCCCCCTTCGGGGGGATCCCTAGAAATTGGAAACTGATAGTAGTCACCGTAATAACGGTGATATATTGACGTTCCCCCTTCGGGGGGATCCCTAGAAATTGGAAACGCCTTGGCGTAGGTCACCGTGCCCCACGTGCCACTTGTTCCCCCTTCGGGGGGATCCCTAGAAATTGGAAACAGCAAAACTCTTAGTCTTTGTGCAGCTTGACTGCTGACGTTCCCCCTTCGGGGGGATCCCTAGAAATTGGAAACCATACAGAACGTTGGAGGGTGCCGCCTAGACTAAGCTACAAGTTCCCCCTTCGGGGGGATCCCTAGAAATTGGAAACATAGGTGGGATCCTGCAAGGGATCCCTTGAACTCATCTGGTTGTTCCCCCTTCGGGGGGATCCCTAGAAATTGGAAACTGGGGAAGCTAGTTTAGTACACCCCAACAACTTGCATACAGGTTCCCCCTTCGGGGGGATCCCTAGAAATTGGAAACCCTATAGCCACAAAAAATCCCCCGCCAATAAGGCGGGGTTTTTCCTTCGGGGGGATCTATAGAATTGGAAACCTAGGGATCCCCAGTTGGAAAGGAATTGGAAACAGAGAAAAGATTAGAGTAAAGCCGGTGCTGCTCGGCAGAGGCCAGGCAGCGCTGTTGGTGCTCAGGCCACTCCTGGAGGGCTAGTTTTTGTTGTTCCTGGAGAAGGGTTTGTAGGTCTGAGTCTGCAGGCAGCTCGCCTTGCAAAACCTGCAAATCGTTAAAGCGGCCCAGTTGATCCTGCAAGCACTTCAGGGTTGCTATCCAATCTTGCATG